>NZ_BAAGZI010000051.1:0-23548 GCF_054778695.1 Actinocorallia lasiicapitis | reverse complement strand
GTGGCGTTGGCGCGGGCGTTGGCCTGCGAACCGTCGGTGCTGCTGCTCGACGAGCCGCTGTCGGCCCTCGACGCCCACACCCGGCTGGAGATCCGCTCCGCGCTCCGCCGCCATCTCGCGGACTTCGCCGGCGCCACCGTCCTGGTCACTCATGATCCGCTCGACGCGATGGTGCTGGCCGACCGGCTGATCGTCATCGAGGGCGGCCGGATCGTCCAGACGGGGCCGCCCGCCGAGGTGGCCCGCAGGCCCCGCACCTCCTATGTGGGACGGCTGGTCGGGCTGAACCTCTACCGGGGCGTCGCCGACGGCCACACGGTGCGCCTCGACGGCCTCACCCTGGCCACCGCCGACGCCGTGGACGGCGACGCCCATGTGGCGTTTCCGCCGTCGGCCGTCGCCCTCTACCGGACGGAGCCGGACGGTACCCCGCGCAATCTGTGGGAGGCCGTCGTCGACGGTCTGGAGCAGCACGGCGACGGCATCCGGGTGCGGCTCACCGGGCCGCTGGAGGTGTCGGCGGACGTCACCGCGGCGGGGGTCGCGGCGCTCGGGCTCGAACCGGGCAGCGGGGTCTGGGTGTCGGTGAAGGCCACCGAGACCCGCGCCTACCCGGCCTAGGTCCGCGAGGTCAGCTCGTCCTCGTCGAGCCGGGCGCGGAGCGCGGCCACCTCGGCGTTCAGGGCGCGCAGTTCCGCCAGGAGGAGGGCGTCGGTCTGCTGTTCGCGCTCCTCCAGCCGTTCGAGGTCGTCGTGGAGGTCACCGAGCACGTGCGGTTCCATCGCGTTGACCGTGATGGCGATGAACAGGTTCAGCACGACGAACGCCGACACCAGGATGTAGATGACGAAGAACACCCAGGCGAACGGCTGCTTGGCCATGACGTCCCGTGCGATCTCCGACCAGCCGTCGGCCGTCATGATCTGGAACAGGGTGAACGCGGAGTCGCCGAGGCTGCCGAAGTGCTCGGGGGCCGACGCGCCGAACAGCTTCGTGCTGATGACCGCGGCGACGTAGTGGATGAGCGCGAGCAGCGCGGTGACCGACGCCATCGCGGGGAACGCGCCGGCCAGCGCGTCGCCGACGCGCCGCAGGTTCGGCACCAGCGAGATCAGCCGCAGCGCCCGCAGGATGCGCAGGGACCGCAGCACGGTGAACCCGCCGGCGTGGGGGAGCAGCGCGATGGCGATGGTGATCGCGTCGAACCGGCTCCACGGTTCGGTGAAGACCCGCAGGCGGTGGGCGTACAGCCGCAGGCCCAGTTCGATCACGAACACCGCCAGCACGACCTGGTCGATGATGTGGAACAGGTTGCCGCCCCGGCGGACCAGTTCGGGTGAGGTCTCGCAGCCCAGGCTGATGGCGTTGACGACGATCAGGAACGTGATCACATGCTGGAGCCAGGGGGAGTCGACGAAGGCGCGGACGCGTTCACGGGCCGGGTTCAGAACGGGAGGGTGTGTCATCGCGGGCTCACTTTCGGGCTCGTCTGACGGAACCGCCGACCAGACTTCCCGGCACACCTTTACCGATATTTTACCAGAAGCCAGACCTGTCTAGTAGACGTCCCGAACATACCGTTTGTCGGTGGCGAGCTTCCGGACGTAGGCGTCGGCGGCCTCCTTCGACAGATGGCCGTGGTCGGCGGCGACCGTCCTGAGCGCGGCGTCGACGTCCTTGGCCATCCGGGACGCGTCGCCGCACACCGAGAACACGGCGCCGTCCTGGAGCCAGCTCCAGAGCTGGGCGCCGTGCTCCAGCATCCGGTCCTGGACGTAGACCTTGCCGCGCTGGTCCCGGGAGAAGGCCAGATCGAGCCGGGTCAGCAGCCCGCTCGCCCGGTGGGCGGCCAGCTCGTCCTCGTAGTAGAAGTCGGTCGCGCGGTGCTGCTCGCCGAAGAACAGCCAGTTGCGGCCGGTGTGGCCGAGCGCGCGGCGGTGGTCGAGGAAGCCGACGAACGGCGCCACCCCGGTCCCGGGACCCACCATGATCAGCGGGGTGGCGGGGTCGGCGGGCGGCCGGAAATGCGGGGACCGCTGGACGAACACACGGGTCTCGGCGGCGCGGTCGGCGAGGAAGGTCGAGGCGACCCCGCCGCGCTTGCGGCCCGACAGGCTCTCGAACCTGACCACCGACGTGGTGAGGCTGATCTGGTCGGGGCTCGCCAGCGGGCTGGAGGAGATGCTGTACAGCCGGGGCTGGAGCGGTTTCAGCACCTCCGCCCACTCCTGCTCGGTGGCGCGGACCGGGTACTCGGTGAGGACGTCCACGGCCTGCCGTCCCCACGACCAGGCGGCCAGCTCGGTGCGGTTGTCGGGGCGCAGCAGCTTCTTCAGCAGCCGGTCGCCGGTCCGCTCGGTGACGAACCGCAGCAGATCCGGCGTGATCCGGGCGAGTTCCAGCCGGTCGAGTTCCAGCCCGTGCGCCGTCCCGAGGCCGGTCGCCTCAAGCCATTCGGCGACCAGCGCCGGATCGTTCACCGGGTGGACGCCGAGGGCGTCACCGGCCTCGTAGGGGAGCGCGCCGTCGGTGGTGAAGGTGAACCGGCGGACCTCCTTGGCCGCGCCGGGCCTGCTGAGCAGCCGGTTCCCGGTCAGGGCCGCCGGATGCCCGGCGTTCTTCGGTTTGCGCCGCGCGGGTTCGGCGGGGGCGGCGACCAGCGAGGACAGGACCTGGTCGAGCCAGGCGTGCGCGGCGTCCTCGTAGTCGGGTTCGCAGTCGGCGCGGGGGGCGAGCCTGGTCGCGCCCAGCTCGTCCAGGCGCAGGTCGAGTCTGCGGCCGTGGCCGCAGAAGTCGGCGTAGGAGGAGTCGCCGAAGGCGAGGACCGAGTACCGCACGCCGTCCAGGCGGGGGGCGTCCTTGGCGGTGAGGGCGTCCCAGAAGGTCGTGCCGTTGTCGGGGGCGTCGCCGTCGCCGAAGGTCGAGGTGACGACGAGGACGTCGGCGTCGCGGGGGAGCGCGGCGGGCGTCACCTCGTCCATGCTGAGGAAGCGGGGACGGCGCGCGCGCAGCCGGTCGGCGGCCAGCGCCGCGAACTCCTCGGCGTTGCCCGTCTGCGACGCCCACAGCACCAGCAGCTCCCGGCCGCCCGCCGCCGACGGGACGGTGACGGCGCGGGAGAACATCCCGGCGAGCATCCCGTTGACCCATGCGGCTGTTTCCGACGCGAACGGGGCGGCCTCCGGCAGCACCGGGACCCCGGCGGGCGCGGTGCCGACCCCGGCGAGGAAGCCCGCCAGATACCGGCGTTCGGCGTCGGTGAGCTCCGGCGGCCTGACCAGCGCCAGCCCGAACGGATCGGTCGGGGCCTGCGGCGCGGCGGGCGAGGCGACCTTGGTCAGCGCGACCGCGCACGCCTTGAACTCGGGCTGGAACGACAGCGGATCGACGGCGTCGTTGGTGACGGCGTTGACGCTCAGATACTCGCCGAACAGGTCGTTCCAGTGGAACGGCGCGAACACGGTGCCGGGCCCGACCCGGTCGGTGACGACCGCGGGCAGCACCGCGCGGCCCCGCCGGGACGCCACCTCCACCTGGTCGCCGGAGGCCAGGCCGAGCGTCGCGGCGTCCGACGGATGGAGCTCCACGAACGGGCCGGGGTTCAGCTTGTTGAGCTTGGCGACCTTCGCGGTCTTGGTGAGGGTGTGCCACTGGTGCTGGACGCGGCCGGTCGTCAGGGTGAACGGGTAGGCGTCGTCGGGCAGCTCGGCGGGGTCGAGATGGGGCCGGGCGAAGAACACGGCCTTGCCGCTCGGCGTGGGGAACCGCAGATCGGTGTAGCGGATCGGGTTGCGGGCCGGACCGTCCGGCGCGGCAGGCCACTGGACGGAGGTGGCGCGCAGCCGCTCGTAGGTGACGCCGCGCAGGTCGTAACCGGTCTTCGGGTTCGCGAACCGTTTGATCTCCTCGAAGATCTCCTCGGCCGACTCGTAGGGGAAGGCGTCGGCGAACCCCATCTCCCTGGCGACCAGGGTGATGAGCCGCCAGTCGGGCAGCGCCTGACCGGGCGGGTCCACGGCCGGCTGGAGCAGGGTGAGGTTCCGTTCGGAGTTGACGAAGACGCCCTCGCCCTCGGCCCAGAGCGCCCCCGGCAGCACCAGATCGGCGTAGGCGTTGGTCTCGGTGTCGGCGTAGGCGTCCTGGGTGAGCACGAACTCGGCGCGCTCCAGCCCCTGGATCACGTTGCGGCGGTTGGCGACCGACGCCACCGGGTTGGTGCAGATGATCCAGACGGCCTTGATCTCACCGTCGGCCATCCGCTCGAACAGCTCGACGGTGCCCTTGCCGAACTCGGTGCGCAGCGTGCCGCGCGGCAGCTCCCAGACGTCCTCGGCGAAGGCGCGCTCGTCGTCGGCGAGGACCGCGCGCTGGCCCGGCAGACCGGGGCCCATGTAGCCCATCTCGCGGCCGCCCATCGCGTTGGGCTGGCCGGTGAGGGAGAACGGGCCGCTGCCGGGACGGCAGATCGCGCCGGTCGCGAGATGCAGGTTGATCAGGGCGTTGGTGTTCCAGGTGCCGTGGGTGGACTGGTTGAGCCCCATCGTCCAGCAGGACATCCAGTCGTCCGCGCCGCCGATCAGCTCGGCCGCCCTGCGGAGGTCGGCCTCGGCTAGGCCGGTCAGCGCCGCGACCCGCTCCGGGGTGTAGTCGTCGAGGAAGCCGTCGAAGCGGTCCCAGCCCTCGGTGTGGGCGGCGATGAACTCCGGATCGGTCGCCCCATCGTCGATCAGCAGCTTGAGCAGGCCGTTCAGGAAGGCGAGATCGGTGCCCGGCTTGATCTGCAGGAACAGGTCGGCCTTGTCGGCGGTGGCGGACCTGCGCGGATCGACGACGATCAGCTTCGCGCCCGCCTTGACCCGCTCCATCATCCGCAGGAACAGGATCGGATGGCAGTCGGCCATGTTCGCGCCGATCACCAGGAAGACGTCGGCGTGCTCGAAGTCCTCATACGATCCCGGCGGGCCGTCCGCGCCCAGCGATAGCTTGTAGCCGGTGCCCGCGCTCGCCATGCAGAGCCGCGAGTTCGACTCCAGCCGGCTGGTCCGGACATAGCCCTTGGCCAGCTTGGTCGTCAGGTACTGGGCCTCCATGCTCATCTGGCCGGAGACGTAGAAGGCCAGGGCGTCGGGGCCGTGCTCGTCGAGGACGGCCCGGAGCCGCCGCCCGGCGTCGCGGACGCCGTCGGCGACGGCCAGTTCGACGGGCTCCTCGCCGCGGTCGGCCCGGAGCAGCGCCGTGCCGAGCCTGCCGTCGGCGTTCAGCATTTCGGCGGTGGTCGCGCCCTTGGTACACAGACGCCCGAAATTAGCCGGATGGGTCTTGTCGCCGTACGCCTTCACGGCGCGGCGCCGGCCCAGCCCGTCGACCGCGGTGTCGATCAGCATGCCGCAGCCGACACCGCAGTACGAGCAGACGGTCTTCACGGTCGCTGTGGTCACCTCCGAAACGTAGAAATCTCCCGTTTCGGTTGTGTCACAAAGACCTCTCACTCCACGTTAAACCTGCCTGACCTGCTCACACCCGGAGGTGTGAGGAGGCCGGACGTCGAGCGGAGATCAGGCGCGGCGGTAGACGACCTTGATGACGACGGAGACCGTGCCGGTCTCGTCCTTGAACTTGCCCTTGTCGGCGAAGGTCAGGGTGCTCTTGGAGCAGGTGAACGGGGAGCCGTCGGGGAGCAGGAAGTTCGGCTCGCCCGAACGCAGCGACTTGACGGCGCTGGTCGTGCCGAGGTCCTGCTTGACCGGCGCGGTCATCACGGTGCGGACGGTGGCGTTGCCCGTCGCGGTCTTCGGCTTGAGGGAGAACGACCCCTTCTTGTCGCCGCTGATCTTGACGGTGACCTTGAGGGTCTTGCGGTAGGTCGACTCCAGCGTCGAGTTGCCGCCGGTGATCGTGGTCTTGGTGACGGCCTTCTTGGACTTGCTGAAGTCGACGGTCGCCTTGCCCGACTTGATCGTCAGCTTGGTGCCGGCGCCGCCGGTGGACTTGGAGGTGAACTTGCCGGTCTCGGAGTCGGTGCCCGCGACGGACGTGGAAGAGGTCTTCAGGACCCACTTGCCGGTGGTGCACTTGGCCGCCGCCTGGGCCGGCGCACCGGCCACCACGGCACCGCCGATCACGAGGACGCCGACGGTACCGATACGGCCGAGCTTGCTGATCATGAACTCTCCCAAAGGCGAATAAACTTGCGAAACGCTTGGGAGACACTACATCTACCGAGTGAACAGGAAATACCGGTCGATCAGGCCCTTCGATACGACAGCTTGGTCGTCGCCGTCCCGGGCCGCCCCTCCTGCGTGGTCTTGGCCTTCATGCTGAACGTCAGGGCCTTCTTGGTGCAGGTGTAGGGGAGTCCCGAGGGGATCAGCAGGTTGCCGTCGCCGCGCTTGAAGGACTTGACGGCGCTCGCGGTGCCGTAGTCGTGCGGCAGCGGCGCGGTCATCACCTGGTGCTGGGTGGCCGTGCCCGTCGCGGACCGCGCGTCGACGGTGAAGCGGCCCTTGCGATCACCGGTGATCTTCACTTTGGCCTTGAGCACCTTGCGGTACTGGGTGGTCATCGAGATCGGCACCGTGCCGGTGACGGTCAGATTGACCTTCTTCGACTTGCCGAAGTCATAGGTGACCCGGCCGTTCTTGACCGTGAGCCTGGTGCCGGCGCCGCCGGTCAGCTTGGTGGTGATCTTCGCGCCGGACTGGTCGACACCGGTGAACACCGCCGACGAGGACGACAGGACCCACTTGCCGGTCGTGCACTTGGCCTTCGCCGCGGCCTGGGCGGCGCCGCCCGTCGCGACCGTGCAGGCCAGTGCCACCGTTCCCGCCAGCCCGATCCCGATGATCCTCGCGGTCATGAGCGCCTCCCGTCTGGTGCCACCCCGGCGGGGCGGTCGGTGCGGGCGACCCTACTCGCGCAGATCTTGGTCCGTATGTGTGAAAACTCCAACAAGAACGTCACATGTCCGTCGTTCTCTACCTTGATTCCGCCGAAAGCGGGGTTTCTTAAGTAGGACTTAAGGCAAACAAAAAGGAAACTTTCTTAAGAGAAAGCGTTGACGGGTGGATCGCCGCGCGCTTACTTTCAACCCGACCCTGAGGGGAGCCAGGGGCCAGGTCCGAGTACGAGCTTGTGAGAGGTGGGCCGATGGCCTTCCGTATGCGCGCCAAACTAGCGGTCGCGGGCGCGACCCTGTCCCTGATCGGCGGCACGCTCGCCGCGTTCACCTCGACGGCGAACGCCGCCGACGACTCCTCCTGCCGGCCCGACGGTCTCTACACCACACCCGGTGTGAGCGTCCCCTACTGCTCCGTCTACGACGCCGAAGGCCGGGAGAAGATGGGCGCCGACCACCAGCGGCGCGTCATCGGCTACTTCACGAGCTGGCGCACCGGCAAGGACGGCACCCCGTCCTACCTGGTGAAGGACATCCCGTGGAGCAAGGTCACCCATCTGAACTACGCGTTCGCGCACGTCGACGGCAACAACAAGGTCTCCGTCGGTGGCGACAGCGCGAACAACGCCTCGACCGGGATGACCTGGCCGGGCGTCGAGATGGACCCCTCCGTCCCCTACAAGGGCCACTTCAACCAGCTCACGAAGTTCAAGAAGCTCCACCCGAACGTCAAGACGCTGATCTCCATCGGCGGCTGGGCCGAGACCGGCGGCCATTTCGACGACGCCGGCGACCGCGTCGCCGACGGCGGCTTCTACAAGATGACGACCAACGCCGACGGCAGCGTCAACCAGACCGGCATCAACACCTTCGCCGACTCCGTCGTCGACTTCCTGCGCAAGTACGGCTTCAACGGCGCCGACATCGACTACGAGTACCCGTCGTCGATGAAGGACTCGGGGAACCCGCTCGACTGGTCGGTCAGCAACGCGCGCCGCGCGTCCCTGATGAAGAGCTACGTCGTGCTGCTGAAGACGCTGCGCGAGAAGCTGGACCGGGCGTCCGCCGTGGACGGCAAGCACTACCTGCTGTCGATCGCGTCGCCCTCCTCCGGCTACCTGCTGCGCGGGATGGAGGTGTTCCAGGCCGTCCAGTACCTCGACTACGTCAACATCATGAGCTACGACCTGCACGGCGCGTGGAACAAGTACGTCGGGCCGAACGCGTCGCTGTTCGACGACGGCAAGGACGCCGAACTGGCCGCCGCCAACGTGTACGGCACCGCGCAGTACGGCGGGATCGGCTACCTGAACACCGACTGGGCGTACCACTACTTCCGCGGTTCGATGCCCGCGGGCCGGATCAACATCGGGCTGCCGTACTACACGCGCGGGTTCAAGAACGTCACGGGCGGCACGAACGGCCTGTGGGGCACCGCCTCGACCAGCACCTGCCCGGTCGGCGCGGGCCTCACGACCTGCGGTGACGGCGCCGTCGGCATCGACAACCTGTGGCACGACAACGACGACGCGGGCAAGGAGTCCCCGGCGGGCTCCAACCCCATGTGGCACGCGAAGAACCTGGAGAAGGGCATCAAGGGCGACTACCTGACGTCCTACGGCCTCCAGAACGCCAACCTCGACGGAACCTACAGCCGTAACTACGACGCGACGCTCGTCGCGCCGTGGCTGTGGAACTCCACCAAGAAGGTGTTCCTGTCCACCGAGGACGAGCAGTCCGTCGGCGCGAAGGCCGACTACGTCGTCGACCGCGGCATCGGCGGCACGATGATCTGGGAGCTGGCGGGCGACTACGCCTGGAACGCCGCGAAGGGCCAGTACGAGCAGGGTTCGACGCTCACGTCCCTCATGTACGACAAGTTCAGGAACGCGGCCCCGTACGGCGCGAGCAAGAGCAACATCGCGCTGCCCGCGCAGAAGCTCGACCTGTCCATCACCTACAACGACTTCCCCGTGGGCGACAGCAACTACCCGATCAACCCCAAGCTGAAGATCACCAACAATTCGACGGTGACGATCCCGGGCGGCTCGGAGTTCCAGGCCGACTTCGCCTCCTCCACCTCCAACACGATCAACAACTGGTCGGGCTGGACGACGTCGGTCATCAGGAGCGACCACACCGGCACCAACGTGGGCGGCCTGAAGGGCGACTTCCACCGCGTCTCGCTGAAGCTCCCCGCCTACCAGGCGCTCGCCCCGGGCGCCTCGGTCGACCTGGCGCTCGTCTACTACCTCCCGGTCTCGACCCCGTCGAACTGGACGGTCAACGCCGGCGGCACCCTCTACGGGATCACCGCCGACTACACCCGCGGCGGCACGACCGTCGACCCCACCCCCACCCCCACCGCGACCACGACCAGGACCCCGACGGTGACCCCGACCGTCACTCCGACGGTGACGCCCACGGTCACCCCGACCGTGACGCCCACCGTCACCCCGACCGGCGGCACCTGCACCCTCCCGACCTGGAGCCGGACCGCCACCTACACCGGTGGCGCGAAGGTCTCCTGGAAGGGCCGGGCGTGGAACGGCCAGTGGTGGACCCAGGGCGAGGAGCCCGGCACCACCGGCGACTGGGGAGTCTGGCGCGACGCCGGCCCCTGCTGACCCGCCTTTGAGCAACCACGGCCTCGGGCCCTCCTCGACGGGAGTGCCCGGGGTCGCCCTTTCAGTCGGCCCATCGTGCACATCCGGGGGCACACGATGTGCTCCGTTCCGGTTTCCGGTGGGACGAATCGGTAAGAAGACTGGCGATGAACGATCCATACGCCGCCAGGGACGAGAAACTCGTTCGCGATCTGATTCCTGAGCTGATCCGCGCCTCGGGCCAGAACCCCGACGTCCGCAAGGCCGGCCCCGCCGAACTCCCCGACCTCCTGCTCGCCAAGCTGTACGAGGAGGCCGATGAGTACACCGTCGACCACTCGCCGGGCGAACTGGCCGACCTGCTGGAGGTCGTGCACGGGATGGCCGACTCGATCGGGTTGCCGCTGGCCGAGTTGGAGCGGCTGCGTGCCGCCAAGGCCGCCGAGCGCGGCGGATTCGCCGAGGGCTTCGTCCTGCGCGGAGCTCCCCAACCCATCCGTCCTCTGGTGCAGAAGGCCCGTGCGCTCTTGCTGGACGGTGACGACCTGATCCTCTTCCGCCGCACTCGCGAGGGTCGCGCGCCCTACTGGACGACCCCCGGCGGCCGTGTCGAGGCCGACGACGCCGATCTGCCCTCGGCCCTGCGCCGCGAGGTCCACGAGGAGCTCGGTGCGACCGTCGGGCCGCTCCACAAGGTCTTCACCTTCCACGAGCGGCGCCCGCACGCCGACTACCGGCACCACTTCTACCTGTGCCGCCTGGAGAGCATGGACCTGTCGTTGCGCCATGGCCCGGAGTTCTCAGACCCCACCCGCGGGGCCTACGACGTCGAATACCTCCCCTGCGCCCCCTCCTCCTTCACCGCCCTCGAACTCTGGCCCCGCGAGATCCGCGACTACCTACTTGAAGAGTCCCTCGCCCTCCCGACCATGATCTGAACATTCCAAAAACAGTGAATTGTCCACACGCGCCCAGAGCCAGCCGATTAAGTGTTCCCTTTCAATCGGTGGTTCAGGGGGCAGAATGAGGGGCTGGGTGTGGGCCCTGACCGTGGTCGGGGCCATCGCCACGGTCGCAGCGGGGACCGCGACCAATCAGGTGTTCAGCGAGGGCGAGTGGAGCTGGCCTTGGGCGGCGCTCGCCGTGGTGTTCACCTTGCTGGTCGTCTGGGCGGCGAAGGCCGGGGCGGCCGGAGGGCGAAAGTCTGTCTACCGGCGGCAGTTGCGGGCGTCGGTCACCGACATGGAGACCATCGGCATCGTCACACAGGGCGAGTACGTGCTCGCCACCGAGCAGGTCTACGTCGATGTCTGCCTGCGTCCCAGCACGGTACGGGCCGCTGAGACGGGCGTCGCCCGTCCGGCCGGGGACGTTGCCGAACGTCGTCCGCTCGGCTCATTCCTCGGAGAGGGCAAGGTCCTCGCCGTCCTGGGAAGCCCCGGGTCGGGCAAGACGACGCTGGCTCGACACGCGGCCTTGCGCATGTGCGTACGGGGCCGCCGCCGACGGCTGCCGGTGCTGCTCTATCTACGTGACCATGCCGATCTGATCCTGGCGGACCCGCCCGCCGACCTCAGCGAGGTCGCAGTCTCGGCGAGTTGGCTCAGCGGCCGGATCTCGGCGGGCTGGCTCGCCCGCAGGCTCGAACGGGGGCGCTGCGTCGTCCTGCTGGACGGTCTCGACGAGGTCGCCGACACGCGGGGTCGTCGGCAGGTCGTCGCCTGGATTCGTCGGCAGATAGCGCGTTACCCGGGCAATGCCTTCGTCCTCACCTCACGGCCGCACGGCTACTACGACAACCCTCTTCCGAACGCGGACGTCCTGGAGATCCAGCGTTTCACCGGCGACCAGATCTCCCGGTTTCTCCACTCCTGGTACTACGCCGTCGAGTGCAGGGCCAGGGGCCGGACGGGCGCCCAGGTGCGCGTGGTTGCCGACCGTAACGCGGGGGACCTGCTGGACCGACTCCACCGCCTGCCCGCTCTGTACGACCTGGCGGCCAACCCGCTGCTGCTGACGATGATCGCCAACGTGCACCGGTACCGAGGCGCACTGCCGGGCAGCCGCGCCGCCCTCTACAACGAGATGTGTGACGTGCTCCTCCACCGCCGACAGGAGGCGAAGGACCTGTCCGACCTGACGGGTCTATCCGGCGGTAAGAAGGAGATCGTGGTCCGTGCGCTGGCGATGGAGATGATGGTCAAGAACGTCCGCGACATCGCGGTCGGAGACGCGCTCACGATCGTCAGGGAGCCGCTGGCCAGGGTCGAGGCCGGCGAAGAGGTCGGCGCGGAACGGTTCCTGGAGGAGGTGCGGCGCAGCGGGCTTCTCGTCGAGCGTGAGAACGGCGTCTATGCCTTCGCACACCTGACCCTCCAGGAGTACCTGGCGTCGGCCAACATCATCGAGGGGCGCGGCAGCGATCTGCTGATCCGTACCGTCGATGATTCCTGGTGGCGTGAGACCACCTTGTTGTGGGCGGCTGCCGCCGACGCCACCCCGGTCGTCCGGGCCTGTCTCGCGCGGGGGACGGTCGCCGCGTTGACTCTCGCCTTCGATTGCGCGGACGAGTCCCGTGAGCTGCTTCCTGACGTCCGCCAGCAGTTGGAGGACCTGCTCGGCACGCCGCCGGAGCTCACCGACCCGGACACGGCGCGGCTTCTGACCGGGGTCGCCGCGGGCCGAGCTCTACGCGAGGTGATCTGGCTGGACGACGGTATCGCGGTATGCGCCCGGCCCGTCCCCTACGACCTCTACGCGCGTTACGCCGATACGGAGCCGACCACCGACTCGCTGGTTCGCCCGCTGGGCGGGGACGGCGCCTCCCCGGTCGCGGGCGTGCTGTCCCGCGACGCCCAGCGGTTCACGGCCTGGCTGCGCGGCCTGCCCGGGGTGCACGCCTATCGGCTGCCGACTCCCAAGGAGGCCGACCGTCTCGACATCGGGCTCGTTCCCGGGCTCTCCTCGGGCCGCCTGTGGACTGAGCAGCCGGACGGGATGCGCCTGCACGGGCCCGGCGGCGGTACCGCGAACCTCGCCGCCGCCCCCGCCCGCTACGTGGAGGAGATCATCCGGCTGGCGGAGGCGCAGCTCAGGCTGACCTTGCATGCCGCCCACCTCCGGTCGCGCGACGCCTACACGGCCTTCCTGGAAGAGATCTGCGCGATGCGGAGCTCGGACGACCGCCTGCTTGACGAGTTCTGGCACAAGGTGATCGGCGAGATCGTCGGTGATGCGCGGATGCTGAGCTTCGTGGAGTCCGCCCGGACCAGGGGCGACAGCCCGAACGCGGCGGTCGACCGGCTCCGGTCCCGGCTGTCTCGGCTGGCGGCGTTGAACGCCCGGCTCGAGAGAATGCCGGGTGAACGGTTGGAAGAGCTGATCGTCGCCGCATCAGAGGCGGGTGGGCGGCAAGGCCGGATTGAGGCGGCCCGCGAGGTCGACCGGCTGATCGAACGCACGCTCACCCCACTAACGAACGGTCCCGACGGCTGGCGGAACCGTCCCCAGAGGATCAGAGTGCTCACCAGTCGCACCATGCGGCCCTGGCCGGACCGGGACCGGGCGGATCACTCCTGGTCGGTCGTTCAGGCGCTCGGCGCGGACGCCCGGACCCTGAGCGGTTCGCTGGGTGTCACCGGCTCGTCCGGTGGGCTGCCGGAGTCCCACCTGCTCGACGCGGCGCTGGACTTCGCGTTCGACCTCGATCCGTCACCAGGAGACCTCTTCGCGTTCGCGCACGCGCTCGACGCCTGGAAATGGAGAGGCCGGTCGTCGATGGACGAGACCCGCGATCTGGCGTCGTTCCGAGCCTTCCTTGCCGGACAGCTGGGACGGGCGTTCGCCGGACCGGTACCCGTGCCGGAGGCGCCGCTCGAGGCCCTGCTCCTGCTGGCCGGGACCGGTGTCGCCCAGTTCGCCGGAGTCGGCGCGGACATCCGGGCGCTGATCCAGTACGCGGCGGCGTTGGCGTCGTCCGCCTCGGGCCCCCGCTACGACGATCACGTGATGGCGTTGACCGGGGTCGCTTTGCTGGCGGCGCTGGCCAACCTCCGGCGCACCCGCGGGCCGCAAGGCCTGATCACGGAACTGGAACGCGTTATCTCTGGTTTCGTGGTCCTCCACGAGCGCCGTGCCGGGCGGCTTCCGGTCGACGAGCTCCTGCTGATGGTCCGCGCCTGAGAGGAAGGCCGGACTCTCGACCTTGCTCGGCTGAGCCGTACATTCCTGCGACGGTAGAGATCAGCGAGGTAGCCACCCTTCGCCCCGGTGCTGGTCCAGGCCGGGAACGGGGGTCGGAGGGCGGGGGACGTCGCCGTCGGAGCGGACAGGCGCACCGGCGGTGGGGCCTTCGGGGGTGGGGGCGATGGTGCCGCGGAGGTGGAAGTGGGGGTGGTCGAGCATGTCGGCGCGGGTGAGGAGGGGGCGACGGGGGCGCCGGCGGCTTCGAGGAGGGTGAGGGCCGTGGAGAGGGGGAGGGTGCGGAGGGTCGCGGCCAGTTCGGCGTCGAGTTCGGTGACGCGGGAGATGCGGTCGGCGAAGGGGGCCGCGGCCAGGTCGGCGCGGCCCAGGGCCATGCAGGTGGCCGACCAGAGATGGTCCTCCGAGACGACGCCGAGGGTCAGGCGGCGGCCGTCGGCACAGGTGTAGACGCCGTAGCCGGCGACCGGTCCGGTGCCGGGGCCGCGGCGGAGGGCGGGCGGGACCGTCGCCATCCAGTGGGCGAGCACGTCGGCCATGCCCAGGTCGAGATGGCGGCCCTCGCCGGTGGTACGGGAGTGGAGGCAGGCCGCGGTGATCGCGAACGCGGCCATGGTCGCGGCCGCCATGTCCGCGACGGGCAGATCGTCGGCGTCCGGGGAGGGGGCGTCCGGCGGGAGCGAACCCGCCATCGCCCGGTAGTTGATGTCGTGGCCCGGCAGCCGCGCCGCGGGACCGTGCTCGCCGTAGCCGGTCAGTGAGCACGTGACGAGCGCGGGACGGCCCGCCCGCAGCACGGCGTGGCCGAGGCCGAGCCGTTCGGCGACGCCCGGCCGGTAGCCGGTGATCACGACGTCGGCGTCGGCGGCCAGCTCCAGGCAGCGGGCGCGCCCGGCGTCGTCCTTGAGGTCCAGGACGATCGCGCGTTTGCCCCGGTTGAGATGGCGGAAATGCTCGCCGAACCGGCGCATGGGCTCGCCGCCCGGCGGTTCGACCTTGAGGACGTCCGCGCCCAGCCCGGCCAGGAGCTGGGTCGTGTACGGCCCGGGCCGCCACATGGTCAGGTCCAGCACGCGCAGCCCGTCCAGCATGACGGCGATCCTAGCAAGCGCTTGTTATGATTGGAAAAGTGATATCATTTTGCTAGAGTCGAGCTAACAACCTGAGAGAGGGAAACCGATGAGCGAACTTCCCGAAATGCCGGCCCCCCAGATCCGTGAGCGGATCGCGTTCGGCTCGTCCGGCTGGCCCGTCCTCGGCGCCGCCCTGCTGGGCCTGGCCGCGACCCTCGCCCTGTTCGTCACAGGCGTCGTGCTCGCGGACGGCGGCCGGGCGGGGCTCGGCGTCACGCTGATCCTCCTCTCGGTCGTCCTGCTGCTGGCCAGCCTGTTCACGCTCGGCGGGCTCACCGCCGTCGCACCCGGCGAGGCACGGGTCCTGCAGCTCCTCGGCCGGTACACCGGCACCGTCAGGACCGACGGCCTGCGCTGGGTGAACCCCCTCACCAAGCGCCAGAAGATCTCCACCAGGATCCGCAACCACGAGACCGATGTCCTGAAGGTCAACGACGCCGACGGCAACCCGATCGAGATCGCCGCCGTCGTCGTCTGGCAGGTCAAGGACACCGCCCGCGCCGTCTTCGAGGTCGACGACTTCATCGAGTTCGTCGCCATCCAGACCGAGACCGCCGTCCGGCACATCGCCAACAGCTACCCCTACGACTCCCACGAGACCGACGGCATGTCCCTGCGCGACAACGCCGAAGAGATCACCGCCCGGCTG
Organism: Actinocorallia lasiicapitis; assembly: GCF_054778695.1. Classification (NCBI taxonomy): domain Bacteria; kingdom Bacillati; phylum Actinomycetota; class Actinomycetes; order Streptosporangiales; family Thermomonosporaceae; genus Actinocorallia; species Actinocorallia lasiicapitis. Next base: position 8,065 of record NZ_BAAGZI010000051.1, on the reverse strand, counting down.
TCGGAGGAGATCGGCGTCCGGGTCGAGTCCGCCGGCGTCGAGATCATCGAATCGCGGCTGACGCGGCTCGCCTACGCCCCCGAGATCGCCCAGGCGATGCTCCGCCGCCAGCAGGCCACCGCGGTCGTCGCCGCCCGCTCCCGGATCGTCGAAGGCGCCGTCGGCATGGTCGAACTGGCACTCAACCGGCTCGCCGAACACGACGTCGTCGAGCTGGACGAGGAGCGCAAAGCCGCCATGGTCAGCAATCTGCTGGTCGTCCTGTGCGGTGACCGCGACACCCAGCCCGTGGTGAACGCCGGATCCCTCTACAGCTGACCCATGGCCACCGAGCGGAAGAAGATCCTCCTCCGGCTCGATCCGGCCGTCCACGACGCGCTGGCCCGCTGGGCGGGCGACGAGCTGCGCAGCACGAACGCCCAGATCGAGTTCCTGCTGCGCCGCGCCCTGACCGACGCGGGCCGGATGCCGTCCGGAGTGAGCCGGATCCGAGGTCCCGGACGTCCAAGCACCACTACCGAACCCCCCGAAGGGGACGAGTCATGAACGTGCCCGACACCCTGCCGCAGCGCCTCTACCTGCTCGCCTACGATCCCGCCAAGGGCCGCGTCCGCGGCGGGCACGTCGGCGAGCTGGTCCGCGCCGCCGCCCTCACCGACCTCTACCTCAACGGCCACCTCACCGACGTGCGGGACCGCCCCGTCGTCGAGGTGCGCCACCCCTGCCACGACCCGTTCCTGGAGACCCTGCTCGCCGAGGTCGCCGAAGGACGGTCCCGCAAGTGGAAGTCGTGGGTGGCGCGGCGCGGCGGCCCCGCCCACCGGGCGGTCCGGCAGCAGCTCGCCGACGGCGGCTGGCTCCGGGTCGAACAGAGCAAGATCCTCGGGATCTTCCCGCACACCAAGGTGACACCGCGCGACCCGCGCGTCCGCAAGGAGCTGGCCGACCGGGTCAACGGCGCGCTCAAACAGCCCGTCTCCCGGGTCGACCCCGCCGACGCCGCCCTGGTCGCGCTGTCCGCCGCCGCCGAACTGCCGCATGTGCTCGGCCGGGCGGAACGGCGCAAGCACAAGGAACGCATCCGCAGCCTGACCAGCCTCGCGGGGCCCGCCGCCCCCGCCCTGCGCAAGGCGATCGCCGACGCGAACGCCTCCGCGGGCGCCGGCTAGGAAGCCCCGTTCAGAGCCGACAGAAACTCCTCGGCCCACCGCGACACGTCGAACTCGACGATCCGGCGGCGCATGGTCCGCATCCTGCGCTGCCGGTCCGCGGGCTCGGCGTGCATCGCGTCCATCAGGACGTCCTTCATCCCGTCGATGTCATAGGGATTGACGAGGAACGCCCGCTTCATCTCCTCGGCCGCGCCCGCGAACTCACTGAGCACCAGGGCGCCGCCCAGATCCTCCCGGCAGGCCACGTACTCCTTGGCGACCAGGTTCATGCCGTCCCGCAACGGGGTGACGATCATGACGTCGGCCGCCATGTACAGGGCCGCCAGCTCGTCCCGGCTGAACGACGAATGCAGATAAGTCACCACCGGAGCGCCGAGCTGGCCGTACTCGCCGTTCAACCGGCCCACCTGCAGCTCGATCTCGTCCCTGAGAATCTGGTACTGCTCCACCCGCTCCCGGCTGGGCGTCGCGATCTGCACGAAGACCGCTTCGCCCGGCTTGATCCGGCCCTCGGCCAGCAGCTCACCGAACGCGTCCAGACGCTGGCCGATGCCCTTGGTGTAGTCGAGCCGGTCGACACCCAACAAGATCTTTTCGGGATTGCCCAGATCGTCGCGGATCTGCTCGGTCCTGGCGCGGACGTCCGGATCATGGATCACCTCGACCAGCTCGTCGACGTCCACGGAGATCGGGAAAGCCTTCGCGGTGACCGTCCGGTCGTCCAGGAAGACCAGATTGCCCTGAGTCCTGACGTCCAGGACACGGCGGGCCAGCCGCACGAAGTTCGCCGCCGCACCCGGCACCTGGAAACCCACCAGATCCGCGCCCAGCAGCCCCTCCACGATCGCCCGCCGCCACGGCAGCCGCCAGAACAACTCCACCGGCGGGAACGGAATGTGCAGAAAGAACCCGATCCGAAGATCAGGCCGCAGCTCACGGAGCATCTTCGGGACGAGCTGCAACTGGTAGTCCTGCACCCAGACCAGCGCACCCTCCGCCGCGACCTCCGCCGCCTTCTCCGCGAACCGCCGGTTCACCCGGACATAGGAATCCCAGTAGGCGCGGTCATAGACGGGCGGCGCCACCACATCGTGGTAAAGCGGCCACAGCGTGGCATTGGAGAAACCCTCGTAATAGCGTTCGACCTCCTCGGCCGAGAGCGGAACCGGAACCAGGGCCAGACCGTCCTCGGTGAACGGCTCGACCTCCTCGTCCGCCGCACCCGCCCAACCCACCCACGCGCCGTCCCTGCCCTTCATCAGCGGGGTGATCGCCGTCACCAGCCCGCCCGGGCTCCTGCGCCAGCTCGCCACCCCCTGATCGTCCACGATGCGGTCGACCGGAAGTCGGTTGGCGACAACGACGAAATCACTCATAAAGATCTTCATACCCAGGGATCGGCAAGGTGTGCACATCGGACCCGACACACTGTGACTGACGCACACGCGGAGTTCGGTACTTTCAGTCCATGAGATTGGGCGTCCTCGACATCGGCTCCAACAGCGTGCACCTCCTCGTCATGGACGCGCACCAGGGCGGCAAGCCGATCCCCGCGTTCTCGCACAAGACCGAGCTCCGGCTCGCCGAACACCTCGTGGACGACGGCCGCAGGCTGTCCCAGGAGGGTGCGGACCGCCTCCACCACTTCGTCACCGACGCCGTCCGGTTCGCTGAGGACAAGGGCGTCCAGGAGACCCTCGCCTTCGCGACGTCGGCCGTCAGGGACGCCGAGAACGGCGACGAGATCCTCGACCGGATCAAAGGCGACCTCCATCTGGACATCCAGATCCTGTCCGGTGCCGACGAGGCCAGGCTGACCTTCCTGGCCGTCCGGCGCTGGTTCGGCTGGTCGTCGGGCCGGCTCCAGCTCTTCGACATCGGCGGCGGCTCCCTGGAGATCGCCACCGGCATCGACGAGGAGCCCGACGCCGCCGTCTCCCTGCCGCTGGGCGCCGGACGCCTCACCCGCAACTGGTTCACGGCCGACCCGCCGCCGATGGACGAGGTCCGCGCGCTCCGCCGCCACGTCCGCACCGAGATCGCCGCCCACATCGGCTCGATGACCCGGTTCGGCCGCCCCGACCACGCCGTCGCCACGTCGAAGACGTTCAAGCAGCTCGCCAGGATCGCGGGCGCGGCCCCGTCCAGCGAAGGCGCCTACGTCCGCCGCACCCTCACCCACGCCGACGTCACCGAGTGGGCCGACCGCCTCTCGACCCTGTCGGTCCAGGAGCGGATGCAGATCCCCGGCGTCAGCCCGGCCCGCGCCTCCCAGCTCCTCGCCGGCGCCATCGTCGCCGCCGCCACCCTCGACCTGTTCGGCCTCCCCGAACTGGAGATCTGCCCCTGGGCCCTCCGCGAAGGCGTCATCCTCCGCCGCCTCGACCTCCTCCCCGGCGAACCCCTCGCCTCCCTCTAGATCACCCGCCCCGAATCCGATGTGCACTACCCACCGACCTACGCTAGAGTTCTTCCTGTCAGCGAGACGGGCCAAAGCCCAAAACCGCAGGCAGACCGGGACGTGGCGCAGTTTGGTAGCGCACTAGACTGGGGGTCTAGGGGTCGCAGGTTCAAATCCTGTCGTCCCGACGGTCATCAAACCCCGCTCCACCGCGATAGCGGCCGGAGCGGGGTTTTGTCATTTTCTCGTGGAATGTTGCCCTGGCGGGAGGTGGAGTTTTGTGTCGGCGGGATAGGGGTGAAGGAGGAGGTGTGTGATGGCGTACAAGATTCCGGAGCCGGGGCAGCCGGGGCCTGATCAGGAGACCGTGACGTTGGTCGGGGGGCCCGCGGAGTATGACGGGAAGCCGTGCAACGTGAAGCTCGGGGCCAAGGAGCTCGAGTTGCCGGGCGATGGGGAGTCGCCGGTGATCTACGTGCGGGAGGGGATCAGTTCCGTCTTCAACTGCCAGAGCTCGTAGGACGGTCGGTGGCGGGATGGGCGCCTTGCGGATCGCGGGGCGCTCTCGCGCTGTCCGCCACCGGCGAGCGGGAGTCCGGAGGCGGCCATGAGGTGCTGATGATCGCTGTTTCGGGATTAGGTTGATTTATGGTCCTGACTGAAGAGAACGGCGTTCTGGAAACCGAGGAACGGGAATATCGGCGGGCGCTCGATCGGCTTTCGAAAGCGTCGGTGCGGAAGAACTGGCAGCCTTACCGGGACATCGCGTGGGACGATCCGGGGTTCGCGATCGATCCGGACGATCCGCGGTGGATCCTGCCCGCGAGCGACCCGCTGGGGTCGCACGCCTGGTATCTGGCGCAGAGCCCGGAGCTGCGGGCGCGGATCGGGCTGTACCGGCAGGCGAACGTGGCGCGGGTCGGAATGCAATTCGAGAACATCCTGAATCGGGGACTGCTCTCTTATGCGCTGCGGCTGCCGAACGGTTCGGCCGAGTTCCGGTACGTGTACCACGAGATGATCGAAGAAGGTCATCATGGAATGATGTTCCAGGAATTCGTCAACCGTTCCGGAACGGAGGTTCCCGGCCTTTCGCGGTGGGCGCGCTGGTTCGGTGAGGTCGCGCAGCTGACGGCCGTGGCCTTTCCGACCCTCTACTTCTTCGGGGTGATCGCCGGGGAGGAGCCGATCGACCACATGCAGCGCACGATCCTGCGTGACGCCTCGTCCGGCCACCCGCTGCTCAACAAGATCATGCAGATCCATGTCGCGGAGGAGGCGCGGCACATCTCCTTCGGCCACCAGTATCTGCGGTTCCATGTGCCGCGGATGCTCGCTCCGTCCAGGTTCGTCCTGAGCGTCGCGGTGCCGCCACTGGTGTTCGCGATGGCGCGCGTCATCCTCGGCCCGCCGCCCGCGTTCGCCGCGACGTTCGGGATCCCCGCCGAGGTGGTGAAGCGCGCCTACTGGGGCGCCGCCGAGTCCCGCGGGCTCCTGACCAGGGCGACGTCGGGCCTCTACGGTCTCGCCGACGAGATCGGGCTGCTCAATCCGGTCAGCCGGCGGCTCTGGCGCGCTTTCGGCCTCGCCGAGAACACGGCTGCGCACCCGTTGCCTCCCTCCGGTAAGTGATCCTTGACGGCTGGGTGAGGCGGGGCCTACCTTCCCGGACATGGTGGAGGAAAGCGGGACAAAAGCGCTGGTCGGGCGGCCGCTGTCCGGGTTTCTCGGGCTGCTGGCCGGAGGGCTCGGCCTGATGGGGCTCGGGGTCGGGGCCGTGCTGGTGGCGGCGAGCGTCTTCGGCTGGACGTTCGGCGCCTGGGAGGCGGCCGCGACCGTGACGACCGGGCTGGTCGGGGCCCTGCTGCTGGGCGTCGCGCCCGGCCTGTTCGTGGTGATGGACGCCGACCTGTGGGAGGAGTCACGGATCCTGATCTGGCCGATGATCTTCGTGGTCGTCGCCCAGACCGCGGTGAACGTGCTCGAGCGGGGATCACTGACGGTCGTCACCGGCGGGGCGATCCTGGCGTTCCTCTTCAGCCTCGGCTGGTTCGTGGTGTTCGCCGGGCTCGCCGTCGCCGCCCTGCTCGGGGTGGTCCGGCAGTACGGGCGTCCGCGCGGGGCCGCGCCCGCGAGCCGTGCGCCGCTGCCGGGGTGGAGCAGGCCGCCGGTCGCGATCCTCGGTTCGGCGTGGCTGGGCCTCGGAGCCGGGCTGCTGGTGCTGCCCGGCTACTGGGGCGCGTTCGTCCCGTGGGAGACCAGCCGGATCGACGCCAGGACGCTCGGGGTGGTGTGCGCGGCGCTCGGGATCGCGCTGCTCACCGCGCTGGCCGAGAACGATCTCGACCGGGTGCGCTCCGGGCTGCCGGCCGCGGCGGCGATTCCGGTGGCCGCGGGGATCGTGCTGGCCTGCCATCCGTCGGACGTCCACTGGTCGAGCGGTCCCGCGCTCGCGTTGATCGCCCTGCTCGCCGGTACCTTCGCGACCGGAGTGTCCGGGTATGCCCTTACCCGCTGACCCGCAGGGTTGATCATCCGCGAGTTCTGGGTACGTGACCAGAAGATCACAGAGAGTGATCATCGAGCTCGCGGGGGGTACTTCCATGCTGAAACAGATTCCGTCGGTCTCCGGCAGGGCGTCAGACCGCGCCCTGCTACATCATCAGTGACGCCCCGCGGATCGGCGCTCCTGCCCGTGGCTCTCACGGCGGCGCTCATCCTTCCGCTCGCGGAACCGGCGCAGGCCGCCACCGGACGGTCCCTCAGTCAGGCGATCTCCAGTCGGGCGATCTCCACGACGGGGCTCGCCGCGGCCGCCAAGGCGCGGCAGCAGGTCAGTCACCAGCGTTACGCCGCCTATCTGAAGAAGGTCCGCCGCCAGTGGAAGCTCGCGGAGAAGGCCGTCGCCTACGCCCGCCGCCAGCTCGGCAAACGCTACCAGTGGGCGGCCGCGGGCCCTAACTCCTTCGACTGCTCCGGTCTCACGATGCGCGCCTGGGGCGCCGCGGGCGTCGAGCTCCCGCACATGGCGGTGCTCCAGTACTCGGGAACCCGCCGCAAGGTTCCGGTGAAGAGTCTCAAACCGGGCGATCTCATTACCTTCTACGGCTTCGGGCACGTCGCCCTCTACATCGGCAAGGGCCGGTTCATCCACGCGCCGGGCACAGGCCGCCGTGTCTCCATCGGCCGGATGGACGCCTGGCACCGGCGGGCCGTCTCCGGTGCCGCCCGGCCGGGGGCTCCCCGCTATCTGCGCCCGCCGAAGGGCTGGGACGCCAAGACCAAGGCCCCGCCCGGCCGCTGAGACGGTGCGGTCCGGACAATCCGGCGGAACCACTCGCCGTCCGCGAACTCGGCTAGTTGAATGATTCCCACCGAATCGAGCGTACTTACGGTGGGGAGTAACGATGGTGGGCGAGACGTCAGGTCTGGATATGAACGTTCCGCAGACCGCGCGCATCTGGAACTACTGGCTCGGCGGCAAGGACCACTTCGCCGCCGACCGCCGGGTGGGCGACGAGATCCTGAAGATCATTCCGAATATGGCCCTGTTCGCCCGGTCGACGCGCCAGTTCCTGCAGCGGGCCGTCCACCATCTGGCCGCCGATCTGGGGGTGCGGCAGTTCCTCGACATCGGCACGGGCCTGCCGACCGCGGACAACACCCACCAGGTCGCGCAGCGCGCCGTCCCGTCGGCACGGATCGTCTACGTCGACAATGATCCGCTGGTTCTCACCCATGCCCGCGCCCTGCTGACCAGCTCGCCCGAGGGGGCGACCGCCTATCTGGACGCCGACCTGCGCGACCCGGAGGAGATCCTCGCCAGGGCCGCCGAGACCCTGGACTTCACCGAGCCGATCGCGCTGCTCCTGATGGGCATCCTCGGCCACATCACTGACGACGGCGAGGCCCGGTCGATCGTCGGACGGCTCCTGGACGCCCTGCCCTCCGGCAGCCATCTGGTCCTGTACGACGCCACCAACGTGATCGACCCGACGTCGGCCGAGGCCATCGAGGTCTGGAACCGCTCCGCGAAGCCGCCCTACACGCTCCGCACCCCGCAGCAGCTCGCATCCTTCTTCACCGGCCTGGACCTGCTGCCCCCCGGCATCGTCTCCTGCCCCCTCTGGAACCCCCCGGCCACCGACCTCGGCACCCTCCCCGAAATCGACGAGTTCTGCGGCGTAGCCCGCAAACCCTGAACCGACCATCCCAGCGTGGCCTAATTGCGACATATCGGCTGTTGACCGGTATTTCGGGCGGGGTCTAGCCTCGGATGGCCCTCTCCTTTCCGTGCGGATGCGGAGCCCCTCCGGGCGCTCGACCTTCGTCTCCGTCGTGAAAGGCACCGCCGATGTCCCCTCGATCGCGGGCGTGGGGCAGGCTCGCCGTGGCCGTCCTGCTGGTCGCCGCCCTGCTCCCGGTGCCCGAGCGGGCCGCCGGAGACCGGCCTTGGCTGACCGCGGGGCTCGCCCCGGAGCGTCGCGCGGCC
>NZ_BAAGZI010000050.1:0-24569 GCF_054778695.1 Actinocorallia lasiicapitis | reverse complement strand
CGGCGACGCCGAGAGCGCGCCGGGGGAGTCCGTCCAGGTCTGCTGGGTCTCCTGCGCGGCCCAGGGCTGCTGCTGCACCGGCGCGGGGCCCTGGCCGTCATGCCAGGACGCCTGCTGGGCGAGACCGTCGTGCCACGGGGAGTCCGGCGCCTGCGGCTGCTGTGGCGTGCCCCACGCGGGCTGCTCGGGAACGGCCGCGTTCCTGGAGTCCTCGGTGGGGACGGGGGCGCTCAAAGGGTGGCGCGACCAGTCGAGTTCGGTTTCGAGGGGGTCGCCGTCCCAGGGGGACCTTTCCCCCTGCTGAGGCTGCGCCGGCCAGGCGGGATCGTTGCTGCGTCCGCCCGGCTGGTTGGTGTCTCCCGGATAACCCATGGTGTGGAGCTTACTGTGATGGCCAAGGCATCACGTTCTCTGCGGCATACTTGGATTTAAGCAGGATCGGGGACCCATGATCTTTTTCAAGGGGCTCCGCTTTGACCCGTGCTCTCGAGCTCGGTTATCCTGCTCGTTCGACAGTGCCTACTGTCAAACCGTGTCGGTTGTGCCTGCCAGGCATCCCTGTATACCGGCACCCCGGTCCTTCATCTCTTAGAGGATCTGGATTCCGCAGTCGACAGAAACGAAGGCTTACGCCGTGCGTACGTACACCCCTAAGCCCGCTGACGTGCAGCGTCAGTGGCACGTCATCGACGCGACCGATGTCGTGCTGGGTCGCCTTGCCAGCCAGGTCGCGATCCTGCTTCGGGGCAAGCACAAGCCGATCTACGCGCCGCACGTTGACACCGGTGACTTCGTCATCATCATCAACGCGGACAAGATCGCTCTGTCCGGCAAGAAGCTCGAGCAGAAGAAGGCCTACCGCCACTCCGGTTACCCGGGTGGTCTGCGTGCCGTGGCCTACAAGGACCTGCTCGAGAAGTTCCCGGAGCGGGCCGTCGAGAAGGCGATCAAGGGCATGCTGCCGAAGAACAAGCTCGGTCGTGCCATGTTCGGGAAGGTGAAGGTCTACGCGGGCCCGAACCACCCGCACGCCGCTCAGCAGCCGGTCCCGTTCGAGATCTCCCAGGTCTCGCAGATCGTCGGCAAGTAGTAGATCGAAGCTTCTGCTTCAACCCGAAAAAGAGGCCGCTGGGGCGCCCAGGGGGAACCGATCGTTGGGTCCGCCGCCCCGGTTAGAACACCCAAATCAGGAGAAACGTGTCTGAGAACACCGAAGTCGTCGCCGAAGAGGCGACCGACTACGAGGAAGTCCCCTCGGAGTACACCACCGAGACCGAGCTGGTCGAAGAGGTCGTCGTCCGCACGCCGGCCGTCACCGGCCCCGCGTCCGCGACGGGCCGCCGCAAGGAAGCCGTCGCCCGCGTCCGGATCGTCCCGGGCACCGGCCAGTGGCGCGTCAACGGCCGCAAGCTCGACGAGTACTTCCCGAACAAGGTCCACCAGCAGCTGGTGAACTCCCCGTTCGTGACCCTGGACCTCGACGGCCAGTGGGACGTGATCGCTCGCGTCCACGGCGGTGGCGTCAGCGGCCAGGCCGGTGCGCTCCGCATGGGCATCTCCCGCGCGCTGCAGATCTCCGACCCCGACAGCCGTCCGCCGCTGAAGGCCGCCGGCTTCCTGACCCGTGACCCGCGGGCCAAGGAACGTAAGAAGGCCGGTCTCAAGAAGGCCCGTAAGGCTCCGCAGTACAGCAAGCGTTAATGTCGCTGCTTGCTTGACATCACGGCGGGCACCACGATGTGGTGCCCGCCGTTTTGGCGTTCTCGGGAAGGGTGATCTACGTGGGTCGTTTGTTCGGAACCGACGGGGTGCGCGGTCTAGCCAACCGCGACCTCACCCCGCGGCTGGCGCTGGAGCTGTCCATCGCCGCGGCCCGGGTGCTGGGCGACGCCGGCGCGTTCGAGGGGCACAAGCCCGTCGCCGTCGTCGGCCGCGACCCCCGGGCGTCCGGCGAGTTCCTGGAGGCCGCCGTGGTGGCGGGCCTGGCCAGCGCCGGTGTGAACGTGCTCAGGCTCGGTGTGCTGCCGACCCCGGCCGTCGCCTACCTGACGCATGTGCTGGACGCCGATCTGGGCGTCATGCTGTCGGCGTCGCACAATCCCGCGCCCGACAACGGCATCAAGTTCTTCGACCGCAGCGGCTTCAAACTGGCCGACGAGATCGAGGACCGGATCGAGGCGCACCTCGGCGAGGAGTGGCAGGCGCCGACCGGCGAGCACGTCGGCCGCGTGTTCGAGGCCCACCACGAGGTGGCCAGGTACGGACGCCACCTGCTGGCGTCCCTCGGCGGCACCAAGCTGGACGGGCTGAAGGTCGTCGTCGACTGCGCGAACGGCGCGGCCGCCGAACTGGCGCCCGGACTGCTGCGCGAGGCCGGCGCGACCGTCATCGAGATCGGCACCGCGCCCGACGGCCTCAACATCAACGCCCACTGCGGCTCCACCCACCTGGACGCGCTGCAGGCGGCCGTCATCTCCCACGGTGCTGCCGCCGGCATCGCGTTCGACGGCGACGCCGACCGCTGCCTGGCCGTCACCGCGGGCGGCGAGATCGTCGACGGCGACCAGATCATGGCGATCCTCGCCCTCGAACTGCACGAGGCCGGGAAGCTGCCGGCCGCGACGGTCGTCGCGACCGTGATGTCGAACCTCGGCTTCAAGCTGGCGCTGCGCGACTTCGGTCTGACCATCCTGGAGACGGCCGTCGGTGACCGGTACGTGCTGGAGGCCATGAAGCGGGGCGGCTACGGCTTCGGCGGCGAACAGTCCGGCCACGTGATCATGCTGGAGCACGGGACGACCGGCGACGGCCTCCTCACCGGTCTGCACCTGCTCGCCGCGATGGCGCGGCGCGGGCTGCCGCTGGACGAGCTCGCCAAGGTCATGACCAGGCTTCCGCAGGTGCTGATCAACGTCCGGGGGGTCGACAAGGACCGGGCGAAGAGCAGCCCCGAACTGAAGGCCGCGATCGTCCAGGCCGAGACCGAGCTCGGGGATTCGGGACGGGTGCTGATCCGGCCGTCCGGGACCGAGCCCATGGTCAGGGTGATGGTCGAGGCGCGGGCCGAGGACCAGGCCCATGCCGTCGCGGAGCGGCTCGCCGAGGTCGTCCGCTGCCACCTCTGATCTTCGGGTAAGCTCGATCCTTCGCCCATTTTTCGGAGGAGAGCAGCGGCATGTCCGACGGCAGCGGGGTACTGGAGGCCGAGCAGGCGCATCTGGCGGGGGCGCGGGCCGCGCTCACCGCGATGCGGGAGCACGCCGAGTCGCTGTCGGCGGACGCGGCGGGCGACTGGGTGTCGCGGCAGGTGCTGGAGTCGCTGCTCGACCTCCGGATCCAGGCGCTCGCCGACCACCCCGACACCCCGCTGTTCTTCGGCCGGCTCGACCAGAAGATCGAGGACCTGCCCGGCACGGTGTACGTCGGGCGGCGTCATGTGCACGACGACGGCGGCGCGGCGCTCGTCCTGGACTGGCGGGCGCCGGTGTCGCGGGCGTTCTACCAGGCGGGGCCGCGCGAGCCGATGGGCGTCGTGCGGCGGCGGCGGTTCGGGTTCAGGGGCGGGGAGCTCACCGCGTTCGAGGACGAGACCCTGGACGGGCGGGAGCTCGGGCCGTCACGGCTGCTGACCGAGGAGATCGAACGGCCGCGTTCCGGGCCGATGCGGGACATCGTCGCGACGATCCAGCCGGAGCAGGATGTGATCGTCCGGGCGGCGCTGCCGGACACGGTCTGCGTGCAGGGCGCGCCGGGGACCGGGAAGACGGCCGTGGGGCTGCACCGGGCCGCATACCTGCTGTTCACGCACCGGGAGCGGCTGAGCCGCAGCGGGGTGCTGATCGTCGGGCCGAACCGGGCTTTTCTCTCCTATATCGCCAGTGTGCTGCCTGCGCTCGGTGAGGTGCGGGTCGACCAGGCGACCGTCGACGACCTGCTCGGGACGCCCACCGGGACCGAACCACTCGACGTCGCGGCGGTGAAGGGCGACGCGCGGATGGCGGCCGTCCTGAAGAAGGCGCTCTGGCTGCATCTCGCCAAACCCGAGAGCGGGCTGCTGTTCGTGAAGGGCGCGTCGCGGTACCGGATCCCCGACCACGAGATCAGGGAGCTGGTCGCGTCGCTGCGCGGCACCACCCGGTACGGGGCGGGGCGGAACGCGCTCGCGCAGCGGCTCGCGCACCGCGTGCTCGTGCAGATGGAGGGGCGCGGTGAGGCGCCCGACGACCGTGTGCAGGACGCCGTCGCGCGGTCCAAACCGGTGAAGGCGCTGGTCGAGCAGGTCTGGCCGAAGGTCACCCCGCAGCAGGTGCTGCACCGGCTGCTGTCGTCGCCCGAGTTCCTGGCGAGCGCGGCGCGCGGTGTGCTCAGCGACGAGGAGCAGGCGCTGCTGCTGTGGGAGAAGGCGCCGCGCACGCACCGGACCGTCAGATGGACCTCCGCGGACGTCGCGCTGCTCGACGATCTCGCCGACCAGCTGGAGCGGACCGGTTCGATCGGCCATCTCGTCGTCGACGAGGCGCAGGACCTGTCGCCGATGCAGCTGCGCGCGCTGGGCCGCCGCTGCGCGACCGGCTCGGCGACCGTGCTCGGCGACCTCGCGCAGGGCACCACGCCGTGGTCGACGCGCACCTGGGCGGAGCTGCTGGAACATCTCGGGCAGGACGGCGAGGTCACTGAGCTGACTCTGGGCTTCCGGGTGCCGCGGGAGGTCCTCGACTACGCGGCGGCGCTGCTCCCGGACATCGCGCCGGGGCTGGCCGCGCCCCGCTCGCTGCGTCCGGGGCCAGGATCGCTGTCGGTCCGGCGGGTCCGCGACGTCCCCGATGCCCTGGTCACCGCCGTCATCGAGGCGCTGTCCCGCGACGGCTCCATCGGCGTGATCGCCGCCGACGCCACCGTCCCGTCCCTCGCCAAGACCCTCGAGGCCCACGGCCTCGACCACGCGATCCTCAGCGACGACGGCGTCGCCTCCGAACGCGTCCACCTGATCCCGGCGACCCTCGCCAAGGGCCTCGAATACGACCACATCCTGGTCACCGAACCCACCGACATCACCACCGCCGAACCCCGCGGCCTGGCCCGCCTCTACGTAGCCCTGACCCGAGCCGTCACGTCACTGACGGTCCTGCACGCGGCGGCTCTTCCCGAGCAGCTCAGAGGCCGCTGACCGGCCCGCCGTTCGTGGACAGCGCGTCACGGCGGTGCGCGAGATCGATCGTGGCGTGGGAGTCACGGTGGTGGAGGCGGCGCGCGGCCAGAGCGGTGAGTGCCGCGGCGATGAGCAGTGTGACGGTCATGTGCGCCTCCCGAATTCTGCCCACTCAGTGGGGTTACCCGCATTGTCGCAGTCGGTAAAGGATCTTGCAATGGCGGCCGGGGGGTTAAGGGGTGGGAAGTGGATGGTAACGATTCGGGTGGGGGTTGTTCCGGTGGGAGGGGGCGGGGGGCGAGCATGGGGGGATGGACGCTGCGCGCGCGGAAAGTCCCTATACGCAAAGGGTTCTGGTGCATTTGCGGGCCTGGCCGGCGGTGATCGTCGGGGAGGCGGAGTGCGGGGTCGGGCTGCGGGCCCGGGGCGGGGAGATCGCGCATCTGCATCCGGGGGACGACGCCGAGGTGCGGCTGGGGGCGGCCGCGGTGGAACGGATGCGGCGGGTGCTCGATCTGACCGGGCGGGTACGGGTCGGCAGGGACACCGTCCGGATGCGGCTGCAGAGCGACAACGACGTGCGGCTGCTGCTGTCGCTGCTCAGTGTCGCGATCAAGACCGGGCATGAGGCGGCGTCCGGCGGGAACGGTCCATGGTGCCGGGTCGCCTGCGCCGCGACGGCCGGTTAACCGCCGCACTGGGTCCGCATGATGTCCTTGTCGGCCGTGGTCACCGGCAGGTCGTACTTGAGCGCGACCTGCGCGAACCGCACCGAGTAGGCGCAGCGGATGCCGCGGTCCGGCGGCAGCCAGGACGCCGGGCCCGAGTCGCTCTTCGAACCGTTGGTGGGGCCGTCGGTCGCGATCAGGTTGAGCGGGTCGTTGGCGAGCTGCTCGCGCTTGTCGTCCGTCCAGCGGGCCGCCGCCATCTGCCACGCGTACGACAGCGGGATCACATGGTCGATCTGGACGGCCGAAGCCTTCGCCTTCTCGAACGTGATCTTCTTGCCGGTGTAGGGGTCGTGCAGGGTCATCCCGACGACGACACAGTCGGAACCCGACCGGTACTCGACGTCCTCGCCGTCGCGGGCGAGCACGTCGTTGCGGGTGTCGCAGCCGTTGCGGGCCAGCGCGACGCCATCGGCCGTGTCGGTCCAGGTGGGGCCGAACCGGTCACGCGCGTAGCCCGTCTTCGGGCCGCGGCCCGCGGTGCGGACCTTGTCGATGACGGTGCGTCCCGCGCTGTCGCGCGTGAGCTGGGCGAGCCCCGCCTTCACGCCTTCGGGGTTGTCCAGCGGGACGGCGGCGCGGCCGTTCTTCCCCTGCTGCGCCGTGGAGGAGTCGGCGTCGGTGCCCGCGCACCCGGACAGAAGCGTGACGGTCAGCACCGAGGCCAGCCCGCCGACCAGGAAACGGCCGAGCATTGCTCCACATCCTTAAGGTTTGTCGGGAAAACGCCCTCAGGTTACGCCCGGCACACGCGGGCGAGATCCGGAATCATGGAGTTCGTGCTGTATCTGCGAACGATCGTTCCGGCCGAGCTGACCGCGACCGTGGAGACACTCCTGCGGGAGCATGTCGGAGCCACGAATCTGATGGTGTTCCCCGGCGCCGCGCGCGAGCCGCGAGGCGACGTCGTCACCGCCGACATCGCCAGGGAGAGCGCCGACGACCTGCTCCAGAGCCTCACCGCCCTGGGCGTCGAACAGCGCGGTTCGATCACGCTGGAGAACCTCGACATCGCGGTCGGCGAGGTCTTCGACGACGCCGAGCGCGAGGCCCCCGGCCACGGCGACGACGCCGTGATCTGGCGCGCCCTCGACGAGAAGATCACCGAACAGTCGACGCTGACCTGGGCGTTCATCGCCTTCCTGGCGCTGGCCACCCAGCTCGCCGGGATCGCCGCCCTCATCGACTCCTCGGTGCTGGTGGTCGGCGCGATGGTGCTCGGCCCCGAGTTCTCCGCCGTCGCCGCGATCTCCTACGGCATCCTCTTCGGCGACCTGCGCAGGATCGGCACCGCCCTGCGCACCCTGGTGATCGGGTTCGGAGTGGCCATCACCATCACGTTCGTGTGCGCCTGGGTGAGCCACGCGATCGGCGTGATCGACCTGGACGCGCTGCCCACGGAACGTCCCCAGACCGGGTTCGTCTACAGCCCGGACCGCTGGTCGTTCATCGTCGCGCTGCTGGCGGGCGCGGCGGGCGTGCTGTCGCTGACGGCGGGGAACTCGGCGGCGCTGGTCGGGGTGTTCATCTCGGTGACGACGGTGCCGGCGGCGGGCAACCTGGCCGTCGCGCTGGCGCTCGGCCACAAGTCGGAGATCGAGGGTTCGATCCTCCAGCTCGGGATCAACCTCGCCGGAATGATCATCGCGGGGGTGGTGACCCTGTTCGTCCAGCGGACGGTCTGGCGCGCCGTCCGGCTGCGCAGAGGCGGTACGGTCTGAGCTGATCGAAGGAGCACGAAGTGACCGTACGCTGGGGAATCATCGGGGCCGGCGGGATCGCCGACGCGGTCTGCGCGGACGTCGCGCTGAGCGCGGGAAGCGTGGTCGGGGCCGTCGCGGCACGCGATCCGGAGCGCGCCGCGCGGTTCGCGGCCCGGCACGGCGCCGCCCGCTCCTACGGGAACTACACCGAGCTGGTGCACGACCCGGACGTCGATCTCGTGTACATCGCGACGACCCACCCGCACCACCGCGACCAGGCGCTGCTCGCGATCGAGGCGGGCAAGCCCGTGCTGATCGAGAAGCCGGTCTGCCTGAACGCCGCCGACACCCGCACCGTCCTCGACGCGGCCAAGCAGGCGGGCGTGTTCGCGATGGAGGCCATGTGGATACGGCTCAACCCGCTGGTCCGGCGGACCGTCGAACTGATCGGCGAGGGCGCGATCGGCGAGCCGCGCGGGATGCGCGCCGAGTTCTGCATCGGGCTGCCGTTCGATCCGGCGAGCCGGCTCTACGAGCTGGCCAACGGCGGCGGCGCGCTGCTCGACCTGGGTATCTACCCGGTGACACTCGCCTATCTGCTGTTCGGGGCGCCCGACACCGTCCAGACCGCCGGCACCCTCGCCCCGACCGGCGCCGACGACACCGTCGCCATGACCTGGCTGTACGGCGGCGACCCGCGCGTCCAGCTCCGCTGCGGCGCGTCCACGCTCGCGCCCGACCAGGCCGCGATCCTCGGCACCACCGGCTGGATCCGGCTGGACGGGGTCTGCCGGCCGTCCGCGCTGACCCTGCACAGCGGCGGGCACACCACCCTGATCGACGATCCGATCGCAGGTCAGGGCCATGGCTACGGGCCTGAGATCGCCGAGGTCGAACGGTGCCTGGCCGAAGGACTGATCGAGAGCCCGCTCGTCCCGCACGCCGAGACCATCGCGATCATGGAGCTGCTCGACGGGGCCCGCGCGGCCCTCGGCGTCCGGTATCCGGGGGAGTGACCGTCCTCAGGGTCGGGGGCGGGGCCGCCCTGGGGAGGATGGCACGTCGCTCTCACGGGTGATGACGCAGGGTGCGAACCCCTCATAACCTGGCCACCATGCCGATCATTGCCACCCGGGACCTCTCCATGAGGTTCCCTCGGGTGACCGCGCTGGAGTCGCTCAGCGTCGCCGTAGAACCCGGGGTCACCGGGCTCGTAGGCGCCAACGGCGCCGGCAAGTCCACCCTCATCAAGATCCTGCTGGGGCTGCTGCCGCCGAGCTCGGGCCACGCGCAGGTGCTCGGCCTCGACATCGCCACCGAAGGCGCGAAGATCAGGGACCGGGTCGGGTTCATGCCCGAGTACGACTGCCTGCCGCCCGACGTCTCCGCGACCGAGTTCGTCGTGCACATGGCGCGGATGTCGGGGCTGCCCGCGACCGCCGCACGCGAACGCGCCGCCGACGTCCTGCGCCATGTCGGCCTGTACGAGGAGCGGTACCGGCCCATCGGCGGGTACTCCACCGGGATGAAGCAGCGGGTGAAACTGGCGCAGGCGCTGGTCCACGACCCGCAGCTCGTCTTCCTCGACGAGCCCACCAACGGCCTCGACCCCAACGGCCGCGACGAGATGCTCGGCCTGATCCGGCGGATCGGCACCGAGTTCGGGATCAGTGTGCTGGTCACGTCGCATCTGCTGGGCGAGCTGGAACGGGTCTGCGACAACGTCGTCATCATCGACGGCGGACGGCTGCTGCGCGCCCAGGCCGTCGAGGCGTTCACCCAGACCTCCGGCACGCTGCTCGTCGAGGTGTCCGGCGAGTCCGCCGAGGCCCGCGACGATCTGGGACGGCTGCTGCACGAGCGCGGCGTCACCGTCCGGCCCGACGGACGGCATCTGGTGATCGAGATCGCCGACGAGAAGACCTACGACCAGATCCGCGACGGCGTCGTGGAGCTCGGCCTGGCCCTGGTCCGCATGGAACAGGCCCGCCACCACATCGAGGAGGTGTTCCAGCAGTGACCACGGCCATCCACGACATCGGATACCGGCACTACGACGGGCCGCGGCTGGGCCGCGCCTTCGTGGTCCGGTCGCTCTACGTGTACAACCTGCGGGCGATCTTCGGGCTCGGCCGCGGGGCCAAAGCGAAGATCGTCCCGGTGCTGATGCTGGCGATCGCGCTGCTGCCGATCGCGGGCGACATCACGGTTCTGGCGCTGGTCAAGCAGCCGGAACTGCTCTGGAACTACTCCTACTACACGTTCCTGCTCCAACCCGTGATCGCGATCTTCCTGGCGGCGCAGGCGCCGATCGTCGCGTCGCGGGAGATCCGGTTCCGGACCGTGCCGCTGTACTTCTCGCGCCCGGTGCGGACCTTCGACTTCGTCGCCGCGAAGTTCGGGGCGCTCGTCACGGCACTGTTCGCGATCACGGCCGCGCCGGTGACCCTGCTGCACGCCGGGTTCCTGCTGACGCGGTCGGGGATGGTGCAGGCCGTCGAGGAGCGCGGCGGGTACGAGACCGTGCCGACCGTCGCCCACCAGACGGGGCTGTGGCTCGCGGCGCTCGCCGGCTGCGTGCTGTTCGCGCTGGTGCTGTCGTCGTTCGCGCTGGTGATCTCGGCTTACACGCCGCGGCGCGGGTTCGGGGTGGCGGCGATCCTGGCCGTCTACGGGATCTCGAACGTCCTGGTGCTGATCATCCAGGGCGTCTCGCTCAGCTCGGGCGACTACACGCTGCTCAAGGTGGCGCCGATGTTCACCCCGTTCGGGCTGGTCGACGGGGTGCAGACAGGGCTGCTGCACGCCTCGCCAGGGCCCCGAGGCGAGATCGTCGGGCCGACGCACGTGGGCGGCGGGCTGGTGTACCTCGCGGTGTGCGTGCTGGTCGTCACCGGTTCGCTGGGTCTGTTGCTGCTGCGGTTCCGGAAGGCGGGACAGTGACCACACTGAAGATCGAAGACGTTTCGCGCTGGTACGGGAACGTGGTGGCCGTCAACGGCGTCACCATGGAGATCGGGCCCGGCGTGACGGGGCTGCTCGGGCCGAACGGCGCCGGGAAGTCGACCCTCATCCACATGATGGGCGGCTTTCTGGAGCCTTCGTTCGGCACCCTGACGCTCGACGGGACGCCGATCTGGCACAACCCGTCGGTGTACCGGAACATCGGGCTGGTGCCCGAGCGGGAGACCGCCTACGACTATCTGACCGGCAAGCAGTTCATCCTCGCGATGGCCAAACTCCACAAACTGCCCGATCCGGGTGCGGCGGCCGCGCGTGCGATCACGATGGTGGAGATGGACTA
Source organism: Actinocorallia lasiicapitis (assembly GCF_054778695.1). NCBI lineage: Bacteria > Bacillati > Actinomycetota > Actinomycetes > Streptosporangiales > Thermomonosporaceae > Actinocorallia > Actinocorallia lasiicapitis. The sequence continues at coordinate 13,685 of NZ_BAAGZI010000050.1, read as the reverse complement.
CGCGGCCGACCGGTCGATCGGCACCTACTCCAAGGGCATGAAGCAGCGGATCAAGATGGCCAGCGCGCTGGTCCACGACCCGTCCGTGCTGCTGCTCGACGAGCCGTTCAACGGGATGGACCCGCGCCAGCGCCTCCAGCTCATGGAGCTGATCAAGCGGATGGCCGCCGAAGGCCGCACCATCCTGTTCTCCTCCCACATCCTGGAGGAGGTGGAGCGGCTCGCCACCCAGATCGAAGTGATCGTGTCGGGGCGGCACGCCGCGTCCGGCGACTTCCGCGAGATCCGCCGGCTCATGACCGACCGGCCCTACCAGGTGACGGTCCGCTCCAGCGACGACCGCGCCCTCGCCTCGGCGATCATCGCCGACGGTTCGGCGGGCGGCGTCCAGCTGAGCAAGGACGGCATCCAGGTCGAGGCCACCGACTTCCAGCGCTTCACCTGGCTGCTGCCGCGCGTCGCGAAGGACGCCGGGGTCCGGCTGTGGGAGGTCGCTCCGTCCGACGAGTCGCTGGAAAGCGTCTTCAGCTACCTGGTGGGCAACTGATGAACCCGACGATCGCCTCGATGACCCTCCGCGGAATGCTCGGCCGCCGCCGCGTCATCCTGCTGTTCCTGGCCCCGCTGATCCTGCTCGGCCTCTCCCTGTTCCTGCGGGCCGGCGACCACAACACCCTCGACGTCGAAGTGGGCGTGCTCCAGGGTTTCGCGCTGGCGACGCTGCTGCCGCTGCTCGCCGTCATCGCCGGGACCGGAGTGATCGGCCCGGAGATCGACGAAGGCCAGATCATCTACGTGCTGACCAAGCCGATCAGCCGCAGCTCCGTCATCTTCACCAAGTTCCTGTGCGCGCTGCTCCTGACCACGGTGTTCGCGGTGTTCCCGACGATCCTCGCCGCGATCATCCTGGACGCCAACCCGGAACTCCCGTTCGCCTTCGGCCTCGGCACGTTCCTCGGCGCCATCGCCTACAGCGCCCTGTTCGTCGCGCTGGCCGTCTACTCCCGCAACGCCGTCGTCATCGGCATGATCTACGCGATGGTCTGGGAGGCGCTCCTGGGCAGCTTCGCCCCCGGCGCGAAGACCCTGAGCGTCCAGCAGTGGTCCCTCCGCGTCGTCGACCAGTTCACCACCACCCAGTCCATCACCCCCGACATCAGCCTCCCCACCGCCCTGATCCTCCTCACCCTCGCCACCGCCACCGGCCTGATCCTCGCCACCACCAAACTCAGCAAACTCACCATCGCCTCCTCCGAAGGCTGACCCCCGCGAGCGGCAACCCTCGCTCTTCGCTCCGCTCAGGCAGCGCCATCTGGGGGCCCAGCCCCCAGCCCCCGGTCAGGGGGCTCCGCCCCCCGACACCCCCCGGGCCGGTCAGCCCAGCCACAGCCGAACTGGTCACGCCCAATGGGGTGTCGCCTTGGAACGCGATGGTGAGGGTTCCGCGCGTCGGGGTGGTGGAGGCCGTGGACCATAGGCGGTGCTGCTGGCTTCGCTCGTCACGCCTGCGGGTCTACGGCCCATTCGTAGTCGAGTGACCAGTAGTGCGTCGGCATGATGTGGGTGCAGACCTCGACGGGGCGGCCCTCGGCCGTCCACCCGACGTGGGTGACGACGAAGACGCGCTGGTCGGGGCTCATCTGAAGGAAGTCGGTTTCGTCTTCGGTCGGCGGACGGACGTCGACGCGTTCGGTCATGCGGACCTGGCGGTACCCGAGATCCGCCATCCGGCTGACCATGCCGCCCGTCCCCTGGTCCCGTTCCTCCAAGATTGTCCCGGCGGCGATGTCGAGAGGGATGTAGCTCGGCGCGATCTGGACGGGTGTCTCGTCGGCGAACATGCGCCGCGAGCGGATCACGACCTCAGCGCCCTCAGGCGTGCCCAGGATCGCGGCGACCTCTGCGGGCGGAATGACGCGCGAGACCACGAGATCTGAACGCGGGGTCATCCCCAGCCTGCGGACTTCGCTGTCGAACGCGCCGACACCGTTCTCCCGCGACTCTTTGCGGTATCGGATCATCGCGTTCCGCGTGATGCGGCGAGACATGGCTGTCACGTAGGTGCCCCTTCCCTGCTGGGTGGAGATCAAGCCCTCGGCGCGCAGCACGCGAAGCACGTTGTTGATCGTCGCGCGCGTGGTGTTGAAGCGCTGGGCGAGTTCGGGCTCGGGTGGCAGGGTCGAACCACGTTCGTACACGCCGCTCTGGATCTCCAACCGCATGATCGCTGCGAGATCGCGGTACGACGGCCTGCTCATCGAATCCCTCTCCTGTCGGTGACAGCAGCATACGAGATAACGCAAACGTTAGACGTTCCCCTTGACGTTGTGTAGATCAAGGTAGACCCTTGGGTCACCAAACATTAGACGTTAGATGTCGGGAGGCCGTGTGACCCCGCTCGAACGATGCAGAATCGCACTCCAGTCTCTGAACTCCCTCCTGAACGAGGGCGATGACCTGGCCGCGCGGCTCGTGACGATCACGATGGACGGGCGCAGAGCTCCTGCGGTTCGCGTGCTCACGAGGCAGGGCGAGCCCCTAGCGGAGACGATCACCTGCGTCCCGCGAATGACGTCCGAAGCAGGGGACGGCATCGCGTTCATGCGAGCCGCCGGGCCGCTGGAAGCAACCGAGGTCAGGGCGGCGGCCGCTGAGATCCGTTCGCTCATGACGCCGAAAGGACGGTACGCGAGATGAGTTCTCGATCGGGCCTGTCGGCGGAGCTCGGAGGGCTGGCCGTGTCGGGTCGTGCGATGGTCGCGGGGACGTCTGGGCGGACGCGGGAGGCGGTCGTTGCCTGGTCCGGGCTCGCGGCGGTGTCCGCATTTGTGGCGGGCGCCGTGGCACCCGGCGGCGAGTCGACCGGTTCGGCCGGGTCTGCGACGGCGGTGAGCTGGGGATGCGTCAACCGGGCGCGGTGACGGCATGGTGGGGTGGCGATGAAGGCTGGTCGGCTCGGAGTCCGACCAGCCTTCGCGGCCCGGACGGGTGGACACGACCCGCGTTCGAAGGGTTGTCACGGTGGTGTTCAGAGGCAGCGCTTTAACTGTTAGATGGGATTCTGTGTAGATAATCTGCAGCGATCGGCTTAGGATGGATGAACAGGTCGATCGGAGGGGCAGTCGTGTTGCTTCGCTTCAGGGGCGTCAACCACAGGTCGTTCCGTGATGAGTTCGAAGTCTGGTTCGCGGCGTCGAAGTTCAATCAGGATTCCCGACGTCCGGCGGGCCTGTCTGGGGACGGCGAGATGGGCTACCTTCCCGCTACCGCGATCTACGGTTCCAACGCCTCCGGCAAGTCGAACGTCCTGCACGCCATGCGGTGGATGCGTCAGGCCGTCCTCAATTCCGTGCACGGCTGGGCGCCGCTCGACGCCGTCCCTCGTGAGCCCTTCGCGCTGGAGAGCTCAGCCCGTGGTGTCGCCTCGCTGTACGAGGTGGACATGGTGATCGAGGGCGACCGCTACGTCTACGGCTTCGAGGTCTCCGACGAACGGGTCGAATCGGAGTGGCTACACGCCTACCCCGGCGGGCAGACCCGCAGACAGGTCTGGTTCGAACGCGACGCCGACTCCGCCGAACTGATCGTCTTTCCCGGGGAAGGGCTGAAAGGCCCCAAGGAGAGCCTGGTGCCGCAGACCCGGCCGAACGCTCTCTTCCTGACCGTGGCGGCCGCCTTCAACCAGCCGTTCCTCATGCCCGTCCACGACTGGTTCAAACACAACCTCTGGTGGGTCAGCCCGGGTCGTGACTACGACGAACGGCACACCTTCACCCGGAAGATGTACGACGAGCCGCGCCACCGCGACCGCATCTCCGAACTGCTGAAGGTGGCCGATCTGGGCGTCGACGGAGCCGAGGTCGATGCCGGAACCGGTGATCTACGCCTACTGCACCGAGGGCCAGGGGGACTCGTACCGCTGGACTACGAACTCCAGGAATCGATGGGCACACGCTCCTGGTTCGCGTTCATCGGGCCGCTCCTGGAAGCCCTCGACAAGGGCGCGGTCCTGCTGGTCGACGAACTCGACATCAGCCTCCACCCGCTGCTGGCCGCCGAGGTCCTCCGGCTGTTCCATGACGCCGACGCCAATCCGAACAACGCCCAGCTCGTCTGTACCGTCCACGATCCCAGCCTGCTGGGCCGAACGCACCTGTTCCAGCCCCTGGAACGCGACCAGGTCCGAATCACGGTCAAATCCCGCGACGGAGTATCCGAGGTCTACCCGCTGACCGACGCCCGCCCCCGCAAGACCGAGGCACTCGACCGCAACTACCTCGCCGGGGCCTATGGGGGCATTCCCGCGCTGAACGTAGGAGAGGTGGCCGAGACCCTCTCGGCGGCAGGAACCGCCTCGTGACTCGGAAGCAAGGCTCCCCGTAGGGCCAGTCGGCTCCCCGCTTCCAGCCAGGGACGAACAGACGAAGGAAAGTCTTTTTCATCGTCTGCGAGGGCTTGACCGAATGCACTTATTTCGGCGCTTTGGCGAGCGAGTTCCGCGACCGTCTGGGATTGGCGCTTCATATCACCCCCACGCCTCCCAAGCCGGGCAAGAGCAAGCAGTTCAACGGGTACAAGCCGCTTCCCGCTGTTCAGGAGGCCGCCCGTCAGCGGCGGGAGCACCGCGGCGTCGCCCAAGCCCAGTTCTGGGCTGTCTTCGACAAAGACGACACCCCGGACGGTGCTCTGCGCAGCTCTCTCGCCCATGCGCGGAGGGAGGGAGTCTCGGTCGCCTTCTCTCACGCCTGCTTCGAACTCTGGCTTCTGCTCCATTTCGCGCCCGGCCCGCCCGGCGGCTTTGGCGGAGATCAGAGGGCCGTCGCCCAGCGGCTCAAACAGGTCAAAGGCTGGGACTCGTTCGACAAGATCGTCACGCTGGAGCTGTTCTCATCCCTGCTGGAGAAGGAGCAGCACGCCGCCGACCTTGCGTCTCGGCTGACCGCGGGATGCCCGAGTGGCCGCTGCGGGCCCATCGAGCACGCCGACGACTGCACCCAGCTCCTCGACTGCGACCCCTCCACCGAAGTTCATCGGATCCTTCGTGCCCTCGGCGTCGTCTCCTTATGGTTCGCCTCCTCCTCGGAGCGATAGCGAGTGCCATGCCACTTTCACCCGGCTCGATCCTGCGGCAGTGACACCCCCGGCCATCTCGGTTCCGGAGGCGGCCGGGGTTCTCGCCTTCGTGACCTGATCTTGGCTGCTGGGCTCTGATGGGGCGGGGTTTGGTTGTTAGATGCGGCGGAGGCGGATTCGGTGGACGGAGTGGTTTTGGGCTTTTTCTAGGATCAGGGTGGCTCGGGCTCGGGTGGGGAGGATGTTGGCCGTGAGGTTGCGTTCGTTGATCTCGTGCCAGACCGAGGTGGCGAAAGCGAGGGCTTCGGAGTCGGACTGGGTGCGGGTCTGCTCGTGGAAATAGGAGCGCGGATCCTCGAAGCGGGTTTTGCGGAGCGCCAGGAAACGGTCCAGGTACCACTGGCGGATATGGTCGACTTTCGCGTCGACATAGATGGAGAAATCGAAATAGTCCGAGACGGCCAGAGCGCCGGCCGGGGGCACCTGGAGGACGTTGATGCCTTCCAGGATGAGGATGTCGGGGGCGCGGACCGTCTGGCGTTCGCCCGGCAGGATGTCGTAGGCGAGATGCGAGTAGACCGGGAGGGTCAGCTCGCGGGCGCCCGCCTTGATCGAGGAGACGAAGCGGAGCAGGGCGCGACGGTCATAGGACTCGGGGAAACCCTTGCGGTTCATCAGGCCGCGGGCCGCCAGCTCCGCGTTCGGGTAGAGGAAATTGTCCGTGGTGACCAATTCCACCCGGGGGTGCTCCGGCCAGCGGGCCAGGAGGGCCTGGAGGAGGCGGGCGACCGTCGACTTGCCGACGGCCACCGAACCCGCCACGCCGATCACGAACGGGGTCGGGCGGACCGGTTCGTTGAGGAACATCGTCAGCGTGTCGCGCAGCCCGCTGTCGCCCGTGAAGAACAGGTTGAGCAGCCGGCTGAGCGGAAGATAGACGTCCTCGACCTCGTCGATGCCGATCGGATCGGTCAGACCACGAAGATCGTCCAGATCGGATTCGGTGAGGGTCAGCGGGGTCTTGGCCCGTAGCTCACGCCAGGCATGTCGGGAGAACTCGACATAAGGGCTCGGTGTGTTCTCCCAGGGTGTGCTCACGAGGAGCCAGGGTATCCGTGTGTGATCACGGGCTCGGCGGGCGGCACCCGGGTACGCTGGCCGTCATGTGTGGAATCGTTGGGTACGTGGGCGGGCAGCAGGCCCAGCAGGTAGTGGTGGACGGGCTCGCACGGCTGGAGTACCGCGGATACGACTCGGCGGGCATCGCCCTCGTCGTCGACGGGACGCTGGCGACGGCCAAGAAGGCCGGGAAACTGGTCAACCTGCGGAAGATCCTGGACGAGGAGCCGCCGCCCGCCTCGACGATCGGGCTGGGGCACACCCGGTGGGCGACGCACGGCTCGCCGAACGACCGCAACGCCCACCCGCACCTGGACTGCGGCGGCCGGATCGCGGTGATCCACAACGGGATCATCGAGAACTTCGCGTCGCTGAAGGCGCATCTGGAGGAGCGCGGCCACGTCTTCGGGTCGGAGACCGACACCGAGGTCGTCGCGCACCTGCTGGAAGAGGAAGTGAAGGCGGGATATCCGCTGGCCGAGGCGATGCGCCGGGTCTGCCGCCAGCTCGAAGGGGCCTACACGCTGGTCGCCGTCGACGCCCAGGACTCCGAGACGGTCGTCGGCGCGCGCCGCAACTCGCCGCTGGTCGTCGGCCGCGGTGACGGCGAGAACTTCCTGGCCAGCGACGTGTCCGCGTTCATCGAGCACACCCGCGACGCCATCGAGCTGGGCCAGGACCAGGTCGTGGAGCTGCGCCGCGACGGTGTGACCGTCACCGACTACGACGGCCGTCCCGCCGAGGTCCGCGAATACCACGTCGACTGGGACGTGTCCGCCGCCGAGAAGGGCGGCTACGACTACTTCATGCTCAAGGAGATCGCCGAGCAGCCGCGCGCCGTCGCCGACACCCTGCTGGGCCGGATCGGCCGCGACGGCCGGCTGACGCTCGACGAGATGCGGATCACCGACGCCCAGCTCCGCGAGATCGACAAGATCGTCATCATCGCCTGCGGCACCAGCTACCACGCCGGACTGATCGCCAAGTACGCGATCGAGCACTGGGCGGGCCTGCCCTGCGAGGTCGAGGTCGCCTCGGAGTTCCGCTACCGCGACCCGATCCTCAACGCCCGCACCCTGGTGATCGCGATCTCCCAGTCGGGCGAGTCGATGGACACGCTGATGGCGGTCCGGCACGCCCGTGAGCAGGGCGCGCGGGTGCTGTGCATCTGCAACGTCAACGGTTCGACCATGCCCCGCGAGTGCGACGGCGTCCTGTACACCCACGCGGGCCCCGAGGTCGGGGTCGCGGCCACCAAGACCTTCCTCACCCAGCTCGTCGCGGTCTATCTGATCGCGCTGTACATCGCGCAGGTCCGCGGCACCAAGTGGGGCGATGAGGTCTTCGCGATGGTGCAGCTGCTGGGCTCCATGCCGGAGAAGGTCGAGCAGGTCCTCAGCACGATGGGCCCGGTCCGTGAGCTGGCCCGCTCGCTCGCGGACGTCAAGTCGGTGCTGTTCCTGGGCCGCCACGTGGGCTTCCCGGTCGCCCTGGAAGGCGCGCTCAAGCTCAAGGAGCTCGCCTACATGCACGCCGAGGGGTTCGCGGCGGGCGAGCTGAAGCACGGTCCGATCGCGCTGATCGAGGAGGGCCTGCCGGTGATCGTGGTGGTGCCGCCGCGCGCCCGCGACGTCCTCCACGACAAGATCGTCTCCAATATCCAGGAGATCAGGGCGCGCGGCGCCAGGACCATCGTGATCGCGGAGGAGGGCGACACCTCGGTCGCGCCCTACTCCGACACGCTCATCGAGGTCCCCGCGGTGCCGACCCTGCTCCAGCCGCTGGTGGCGACCATCCCGCTGCAGGTGTTCTCCTGCGAGCTGGCCACCGCCAAGGGCCATGACGTCGACCAGCCGCGGAACCTCGCCAAGTCCGTCACCGTCGAGTAGCACCGGCGAGGCCGGGCCCGTCTCCACGGGCCCGGCCCACGCTCACTTGATCACGAACGGGACGGAGAACTGCCCGTCGACGATCTTGTCGAGCCGCTTCCGCACCTCGAGGGTCCCCGCGGGCAGCTTCCCGGACGCCTCGAACCCGAAGCCCACCAGCAGATCGTCGTTGCGCGGCAGCTTTCCGAGCTTCCCGACCAGCCCGGCGAACGACGACGCCCTGACGTCCGCCGCGCACTCCCCGGAACTCAGGAACAGGCACTCCGCCCCGACCAGATAAGCGCCGTTCTGCCCCGAGACGGTCAAGGTTCCGGTCGACCCCTTCCGCTGCTTCGGCACGACCGCCTTGACGACCGTCGACACCGTCCTGCCCCGGTACTGGACGAGCTGCGCCCGCAGCTCGACCGTCGACCCCGCCTTCGCCGCCAGCGTCGAATCGGCCTTGAGGGTCTTCCACTTGCCGCCCGACTTCACCGCGACGGCGCCCAGCGTGTACTGGCCGAAGGAGTCCGACACGTCCGCGGTGGCCTTGACGCTCGTGAACCGCACGGCCGCGAACCGGTTGGCGTACAGGCCGCCGAGCAGCGACACCGCCTCCGACGGCAGGACCGCCGACAGATCGTTCTCGACCAGCCCGGATGCGAACCGGTTCGACCTGGTCAGCGTGAACGGCTTCCCGCCGGCGACGCCCTTGACCGTCCAGGTGAGGGTGGCCGAGCCGCCGCTGTAGGCGTCACGGACCCGGTCGACGTCCGTGACCAGGTGCATCGCCGCCGCGCCCGGCACATGGACCGCCTGGTTGGCGACCGTGGTGCCGGTCCGGGAGCGGCCCTCGTAGCGGACCGTCGCGGTGATCGGGGTGCCGTTCGGCCACTGGCCGAGCCGGGCGGCGATCGCCGTCTGCCGGTCCTGGGTGGTGGTGCCGACGACGTCACCGATGTTGGCGAGCTTGTAGGAGCCGAGGAACGACTCGTCCTTGACGATCGTCACGGCGCTCGCCGCGTGCGCGCTGTAGTTGACCTTGCCGCGCAGCTCGAACGGGTGCCCGAACGCCAGGACGTCCGACCCGCAGACCATGGTGGCGGTGCCGACCGCGCCGACCGTGACGTCGCCGTAGGTGAGCGCCGCCGCGAAGTTGCCGCCCGCCTTGATCTGCCCGCCGGTCGCGTGCCTGCCCTTGGACGCCGACGACGGCGTCAGCCGGATCGCCGACCCGGCCTTCGCGAGCTGCTTGTTGTACCTGTCGATCCGCGCCTTGCCGAGCCCCGAAACGCCCAGCGGCACCGGAAGCTGGCTGAGCCCCGCCCCCGGAGCGCGGAGGGCCCGCGCGGTCCTCGCCGACACCGCGACCTTGGCGGGCAGCAGCCGCCGCATGTCACCGGCCGGGGTGATCCCGGCGAGCTTCGACGGGCCGCCCGCGAACCCGTAGCTGAGCGCGCCGAGGATCCGGCCGTCCGAGGTGTACAGCGGCGAGCCCGACATGCCCGCCCAGATCCCGCCGACCTTGTCGATCGCGGGTGATTCCGTCTCGACGACGATCAGGTCGACGCCGGGCGCGATCCCGTCCGCCAGCACGTCGAGGACCTTCCACGAGAACCGCTCCGGTTCCGTGCCCTTCACGACGGTCAGCCCGTACCCCGCGAGCCCCGCCTTCACCTTCGCCACCGGATAATCCGCCGGACACTGCCCTGCCCCCGCGACCGCGAGCGCCCCCGGAACCGACAGCAGCGGCGCGACGAGCACCCCTGCGACGGCCAGCCTACGCATCTTCACTTCTTGCCTCCCGTTGTGGTGTGAGTCACCCTCTCCCAGGACACGCGCGCGGTGGTGGACGTTGCCCGGTGTAGTTGGCCGGAATCAGCCGGTGCCCGCCGCCAACCAGAACGGCCCCGCCCTCGGTGGAGGACGGGGCCGCTCTCGGATGGCTTAGGCGGTGCGCCCGGTCGGGGCGAGTCCGCGGAAGGACCGGGCGGAGACTTTGAGGACCGGACCGTCGGGGTTCTTGCTGTCGCGAATCGCGATGCCGCCCTTGTGAGGCGCGATCTCGACACACTGGCCATTCGCATGGCAGGACTTACGCCAGAGCAGAGTGGAAATCTCATTCTGGGACGGCAACTCGAAGGACGACACCTTCTACCCCTCTGTCAGTGGCACTTTGGGCTCGCGACATTGCGGGCCCCCAGGGGGGAGGGTAGAAGGGAGGCGGAAGCGGCGCGAGTGAATGCCGAGTCTGGTGTTGTAAAACCGCTGTAAAACCTCAGTGGCTCCGCACGGTGTCGATTCCCCAGGTTTCGCGGGCGATCCGTTCGATCAGAAGGCGGCTGCCCTCGACCGACAGGGCGGCGGCGCTGAGCTGTTCGAACGCGCGACGGTATTTGTGGACGTCGCGTTCGTTCTCGCGGTGGTTCGCGGTCAGGCCCTCGGTGTGCACGATGTCGGGGAAGGTGACGTCGTGGACGTCGCGGAACTCCAGCAGCATGAACGGTTCGGCGACGAGCGGCTGCGGGCCGTTGAGCCGCAGCACCCGCAGATCGATGGTGGGTTCCTGGCTGAGCTTGACCAGGTGCAGGAGCTGCTCGCGCATGATCGCGGGGGTGGCGTGCCTGCGCAGCAGCACCGATTCGTCCAGGACGCAGGTGAGCCGCTGCGGGACGGGCCTGATCAGGACGTGCTGGCGCCGCATCCGGATGTCGACGAGCCGCTGGAGCTCCGCGGGCGGCTTGCTGGTGAGGGCGTTCCAGAAACCGATGATCGCTTTGGCGTAGTTCTCGGTCTGGAGCAGGCCGGGGATGACGGCGGTCTCCCAGAGGAGCTGGGCGTCGGCCTCGTCCTCCATGGCGATGAACTCGGAGTACTCGGGGTCGACGCCGGGCAGGTCCATCCACCAGCCGCGTTCCCTGGCGTCATGGGCGAGGGCGAGGAGTTCCCGACGCCGGCCGCCGCCGACCTCGTAGAGCTGGAGCAGCAGATCGACGTCGGCGACGGTCGCGCTGGTCTTCGCGGTTTCCAGCCGGCTCACTTTCGCCGTGCTCCAGGAGAAGCGCGCGGCGACCGTTTCGCCGGTCAGTCCGCTGTCCTCGCGGAGTTTCCGGAGTTCCGTGCCCAGTCTGCGCTGGCGAATGGTCTGAGTTCTCGGTGCTGCCATGTTCCCTCCGCCGTTGGAGAGCCTGCGGCCACGGTGCAACTTGCACGCTACCCGCGAGATTCTGCGGAGGTCTAGAGCAGGAACGGAAGATCGTCGCCTGCTGCTCGATTCGGGAAGAATTTCTGCACTGTATGGTGCGATGCAACTTGCATCATCATCTCAAGGCATGGACAATTCAGGCATAGGCCTGCCTCGGACATGTCTAACGGACAGCTGCGTTTGAGGCCCGCGAAGCAAGGGCGCTGCTCGGGCCAACCGGTCGTGGAGAGCTCCACGGCCCACTTCCCCCCACCCGCTGCCGACCGGCCGATTCCTGGCCGGAGACGGAGGGATGCCGTGCCCCTGCCTTGTATGCCCGTACACCGGAGCATTCTCGTCGTCGACATCGAAGGGTCGACCGGTCCGCTGCGGACCAACCCGATCAAACAGGAACTGCGCCGGACGGTCTACGAACTGCTCGCCCAGGCGTTCGCGGCCGCCGGGATCGACGGCTCGCTCTGCCGGTTCACCGACCGGGGCGACGGAGTCCTCATCCTCGTCCCGCCCGACGACCGGGTGCCCAAGACCCTGCTCCTGCATCCGCTGGTGCCCGAACTGGACCGGCTGCTCACCGAGTACGACCGGGCGCTGCCCGAACCCGAGCGCGCCATGCGCGGGCTGCGGCTGCGGCTCGCGATCCACGCCGGTGAGGTGCACATCGACCCGCGAGGCCCGTTCGGCGAGGAGATCGACGTGGCGTGCCGTCTCGTCGACTCCCGCGCGGTCAAGGACGCCCTCCGGACGTCCGGCGGGCCGCTCGTCGTCGTGATCTCCGACGAGATCTTCTTCTCCATCGTCAAACACCGCTACGAGGGAATCTGCTCGGACGCGTTCGCGCGGACCGTCCGGGTGACCTGCGGCGGCCGGAGCCGTCGCGGCCGGATCAGGACGGCGCCGCCCGCCCTGGTCCTCGCCCCGCTGCTGCGGCTCGGCGCCGCCTGACGCCCGCTGACTTCCGTCGCCGTCGTGCCGCGGGGGCGAGGACGGCGACGGAACCTCACGACCGGGAAACTACGATCGACCCATGATCGTGGGTGTGGGCATCGACGTGGTGGACATCGCGCGGTTCGAACGCTCGCTGGAGCGGACGCCGCGGCTCAGGGAACGGCTGTTCACCGAGACCGAACGGGAGCTGCCGCCCCGCTCGCTGGCGGCGCGGTTCGCCGCGAAAGAGGCCCTGGCGAAGGCTCTGGGCGCGCCCGGCGGGCTGCTCTGGACCGACGCCGAGATCCGCCGCGACGCGCTGGGCCGGCCGTCTCTGCACGTCAAGGGCACCATCGCGGCCGTCGCCGAGCCGTTGGGAATTCGGTCGTGGCATGTGTCGCTGAGCCACGACGGGGGCATCGCCACGGCGATAGTGATCGCCGAATCCTGAGCCGAGGAGCACCATGCGCTACGCCTATTCCGTCGAGCAGATCCGTGCGGCAGAGGCGGCCGCGTTCGCCCGGCTGCCTGTCGGAACCCTGATGTCCGCCGGAACCCTGATGGATAGGGCCGCGGCGGGGCTCGCGGCGGTCTGCGCACGCCTCCTCGACCAGGTCTACGGCACCCGGATCCTGCTGCTGGTCGGCTCGGGCGACAACGGAGGCGACACCCTCTACGCGGGGGCCAGGCTGGCCCGCCGGGCCGCCGCGGTGACGGCCGTCCTGGCGGGGTCGACGGTCCACGAGGCCGCGCTGGCCGCCTTCCGCGCCGCCGGTGGGCGGGTGGCGGCGGACGACGGTTTCGACGGCGTCGACCTGGTGATCGACGGGCTGGTCGGGATCGGCGGGAAGGGCGCGCTGCGCGGGCACTACGCCGAACTGGTGCGCCGGATCCCCGACGACGCCGCCGTGATCGCCTGCGATCTGCCCAGCGGGGTGGACGGCGACACCGGCGAGGTCGAGGGCGAAGCCGTCCAGGCCGATGTGACGGTGACGTTCGGCGCGCTCAAACCGGGCCTGCTCATCGACCCCGGCGCCTCCCACGCCGGTGTGGTCGAGCTGATCGACCTCGGTCTCGACCTGCCCGAGGCGCCCGCGGTGATCGCCGCGAGCACCGCCGATCTGCACCTGCCCCGGCCGGGCGCCGAGTCCGACAAGTACCGGCGCGGCGTGGTCGGCGTGATCGCCGGGGGCGATCTCTACACGGGCGCGGCGGTCCTGGCGACCGGGTCGGCGCTGCACGGCGGCGCCGGAATGGTGCGGTTCGCCTCCAGCGCCGGGGTGGTCGAGCTGGTGCGGCAGCGGTGGCCCGAGGCCGTCACGACGGTCCTGCCGGACGCCGCCACCGACCTCGACCCCGTCGGACGGGTCGAAGCATGGGCGGTCGGGCCTGGCCTGGGCACGGACGAGCGGGCCGAACGGCTGCTCAAGGCCGTCCTGGCCAGCGCGGTTCCGGTGCTGGTCGACGCCGACGCGCTGACCGTCCTGGCGCGGCTC
>NZ_BAAGZI010000049.1:0-24569 GCF_054778695.1 Actinocorallia lasiicapitis | reverse complement strand
CCACCCCCCCACCCACCGAAGAAGGACGGCCCCCGCCCGGGACCGTCCTTCTCCACTTCCCACGAATTCGTCTGACCAAGAACGAAAAGGTCCTGTCCAGAGCGCTGAACCACGGCCTTTCTGCCGCACGCTCGAAGGGATGCTAGGAAAGCGTCCATCCCTCGGTGGTCGATGCGGGCACGGCATGGTTTGGCGGCGGCGGGAAAACCGTTGGGGAAACACACAGGGCACTCGCCGGGCAGGCCCGGTACATCCGTCGCCTCTGGCCCGCTTTCCCTATGTCGTCCTCCTCTCGCGAAGAGAAGGGCAAGCGAGGCGAGGTCTATTCGTCAGCGTCCTGCCGAGGCTTGGCCGGTCGACCTGGGTGCATTCGGGAGCGGCGCACGGCGAGTTCGGTGTCCGCGGCGGCGAGGTCCTCCCGGTCCTGTTCGTCTCCGTGCTTGTCGATCTGGGCGCGGCGGCCTTTGGCGTCATCCACGCCGTCATCGGAACCGGTCTTCTCCGCGACTGGCCGGGTTCGATACCCGCAGCCATCGTGCTCCCGCTGATCGGCGGAACACCGGGTGTCCTCTGCTTCCTGTTCTTCCACACCACCACCTCAAGAAACGACCCGCCCGATAAGAACAAAAAGTATCCGCAAGGGCCGGTGGGCTCGCGCCAATGACGGAAGACAAGGCTATCTATTACGGCAGCCTGCACTCGATATCAGGTCGTGCGGTTGAGTACGCGGCTTAGTCCAGTCACCACGGCAGTGGTTAGACCCCAGCCGACAAGGATGATCGTCCAGCACAGCCATTGGCCGGCACCGCGGGCCTGCCATGCTTTCTCCTGGCCTAGATCGACGATCGGCAGAAGCACGTCGAGGGTGAAGACGAACGGCTGAAACGCCGGCCCCTTGCCTTTCTCTACAGGTCCCGCCGGCCAGATGGTGAACACTGCGGTGCCGATGGCCAGGAAGAACAGAAGCCAGAGAGCCGCTAGCCAACTCCGGTAGCCGTAACCGACGGTCAGATCCAGCAAGCGTCCCGCGATCCGTCCTGGCCAGGCTAGCGTGGCGCGTCGTCGTCGATGGAACTCGAGAGCGACCCGCTTGGAGTCCTGTTCTTCGCCAGCCGCACGATATGCGGCGATGAGCTGCTGGTACGGCTGTGGGGTGAATCCCGAAGAGTCCCGAGCCAACCAATCCAGACGGTCCCGGACCGTGACCTGTCCGTCTGCATAGAGTGCCTGATAGGTGAAACCCGCCAAATGGATGCGGTCTGGCCAATTCCTGGGATCGTCTTCAACTACTTCGGTCTTGGCCTGGAAGAGAGAAATCTCCCGAGGTGGCGTGGCGAACCGCATCTTCAGCCGACTCGCGACGCCATGCTCAAAATCGATAGCACTTTCGCTATCCAGTCGAGTGCCCGTAAAAACGAGAGATCCCTCGATGGATGCACTACCGATCTTCACGTTTCCTGCGATTTTGGCTCTTGAGAAGACGCAGTTCCTTCCAACGCGGATCCGAGCGAGGTTCAAGCTGACTGCACCCGGTTCAACAACGAAGGAGCTATCCGCACCATCCAAACCGCCACTGATCGACACGTTCTGCAAGATGATCCGACCTTGCGATCGAAAACCGGTCTGGAAGAACAGGCTTTCATCGATCTCGGTGCGTTCGAGATGAAGCGAGACCTTACCCGGATTGTTGAGCCTGGCGGCACGAAATGTGAGGAGCCCGCCGATGCGCGCGCTGAGCATCCGGAACTGACCATCGATCACACTTCGGTTCACAAAGAACGAACTGCTGATGGTTGCGCGACTCATGACAATAGCCTGCTCGCCCGGCCGATGGATCAGCGCGTCCTGGAGTCGTACGGCGCCACCGATCTGCGCTCCGGCCAAATCGATCTTCCCAGTGGAAAGAAACCCTCGATTTAGTTCGAGGTCCCCACGCACGCGCAAGTTGGACGCGTCCAAGCCAGGTAGGTGGCAGCCCGGCAGGCGCAAGTTGACCACCTCGGCATCGGCGAAGTTCGGGCGTTCCTCAAAGAAGCACTGCTCGAGGCGGATGGGTACAGCGATGGCTGTGCCCTCAACGTCGAGCAGGCCGGTGATGCGGGCGCCTGTCACGCGGAGTGCAGGCCGTCCGCCGGATGTTCCTTCTACACCAGCGGTGAGCAGACTCGAGAGGAACTCGCCACGGAGTGTCCTGCGGTCTTCATCCAGAGGAAGATCGACAATGCCACCCGTGGCGAACGCCTCGGTTACGGCTCGTTCGGCTGGTGATAGCGACTCTTCTGCTGTCAAAACCGTCCCAGGTTCGCGTTCTCAGGGTAATCACCGCAATCAACTCTAATGCTAATAAATGTCCAATGATTGCTGTGTTCCGATATTTCAATCAAGAGCATGGAATCAAAATATATGTTCGATGTGCAGCGATTTTTGTGTCGTTCGTGTTGGTATTAGGCCCAGGATTGCAACGGAATCGTCGGTATGACTTCAGCGGTCCGCTCACACGAGGAGCCCGACGCAGACGCTTGGACAAGGCCCAGCTACCTCTCTTCGCTGAGGCCGATCAACGTCGAGCGGGCTTGAGGTAGATGGTGTGAGGCTTCGAGGTTGTGGTGCAGGCTCAGAGACTTGCGACGCTAGACCTGCGGGGCAAGGTGTTGGTCAAAGCGGTCCCGTCGCGGGGGCCGCTTTGTCGTGCCGCGGTAGCCCAGGGGCGGGGAATGAGGGATGGCCGAACGCAGGTATGCGTTCCCGCCGGATCGGTGGTGGATTACCTATGGTCAACCGCCGATGTGGAAGCGTGTACATGCGTCGGGTGGTTCGGGCGACGAGGATGTGAACGACGCCGTAAAGCCAGCTGAGGCTGGTACATCGTGGCGTTCGATCTGCTCGAAGTGAAAACGTGCGCCAGAAGCTGGGGATGGGAAGGCCACGGCCCACTGCCGCACCGCACCATGAACAAGAAGGCCAAGGAGAACAACCGCAAGGCCGCCTGCCCGAAGAGCAGGAAGTGTCCCGCGGCGGCAACTACCAGGCGAAGTTCTATCGTGTGAACCGCCTCCTGGACGGCGACGCCCTCCGGGTCAGAATCTCCTAACCGGCGTGTGGAGACGGGACCGGCCCATGACGTCCGGCTCAAGCTCGAGACCATCGTCGACGACTCCGAGCACCTCGTCCAGCATCGACGGTAGTCTCCCCGCCCCTGGCTCCGCCGGCCCGGTCGGCGTGTGCGTGCGGACAGGACAACACACCGGCGATATCGACCTCCGACTGGAAATCCACGACAGCCCTACACCCCCGACCTTCATTGTTGGGACGAGATCGTTGAAGCAAGCGCTGTCGTCTCGGCCGGTGACCTGCGGATTGCGGATCTCGGCGTGCTGTCCGCGCAGACCTGCCGGACTTGCCCTCGACGACCCGGCGTCTACCGGCTCCGAGTCCACACAGTCGGCAGTGACACCGGCCGTGACGAAGACACGATCTCCCTCGAAGAGGGCGAAGTACTCGTGGAAAACCGCCTCATCCAGCTCTGGCCCACAGCACCATTACCGGGCACCCTCCTCAAACGACCGACCAAGTCGGTGCGGACTGGCGAGCGTCGAGTTCATAAGGTCCGCTCATCATCGCTGAAGGAAGGCGTGCCAGCCGGTTCCGGCATTCTCACGAATCGGTCTCAGCTCGCACGGTCACCGGGTACGGAAAGCCATCGCACCTTGGGAGGCTGAATCCGTGCCTGATGCGGCCCGCGCCCGTCATCGGCCGGGAAACGGGAGGGCGGGGGTCTTCGCGTAGGTGAAGGTCGCGTCGGCGGGTTTGATGATGCGCCATCGCGTCGCCTTGAGGGGAACCTTGGTCGTCAGGGTGAAGCGGCCGTCGGCGCGGGTCGTCACCGCAGTCAACGTCTTCCATCCCTTTCCGGGGACGCGGATCTGGATGGACAGCTTCTGTCGTCCGGGATTGCGAAGCGCTCTGCCGTCCAGAGAGATCCTGCGCATACGCCCGGAGAGGACGTAGGTGCTCTTGGTGTGCGGCCTCAAACGCGGATAGGCGCCTGTCAGGCGGGGCGTGAAGACGGCTTTGATCGGGAACGAGGCGCTCGGGAACCAGGGACTCTGGAAGGTGGTGGCCGACTCCTTGGCGATCACGCGGATTCGGCCGCCGACGGAACGTTCCGGGGCGTACATCAGGACTGTCGAGCGGCCGGCCGGAGGATAATTGGACCCAATGGTCCGCCACTGACGTGTTCCCTTGTCTTGGACCTGGATGTCGGTGCTCGGATTGGGCATCGGCTCCCAGGCACCGTCCGGGTCCTGCTGTTGCACTAGGAGATCGCCGACCACGGTGCTGGAGCCCTGGCCGCGTGGGACGTATTTGACGTTGGTCAGTGACGGTGCGGCCTTGTACCTGATCGTCGTTACAGCGAGCCGGGTGAGGGCCATGGGAACGCTGCCGGAAGGCTTCGCGAGCACATCGTCCGCCCGGACGAAGACGTACCATCCCACCCGCCCCTGCCTTCCATAGGCATCCGGGTGGGGCCGGCCCATGCGGAAGCTGATGGTGAACCTGCCATCGGAGTCGACCTTTCCGGTGAACATCTGGCCTTCGGCGCTCGGATCGTCCTTGTTCTCCAGGACGAAGACCGCGGTCCTGAACGGCATCGCCGGATCCGGTGTGCCACGAGCGGCCGAGACCTTGCCGGTGACGGTGTAGTGGTCGCCCGTCCACACCAGCGAGGGCAGCGTCGTGTCGGTGATCTGCCACTGCCACCACTGGGTCGGATCAGCGAACGCCGGGGAGGCACCCCCCGCAATCAACGCGGCCATGACGCCGACGACAGACCAACGGCCGAGGACGTTCATCAACACCCACCATTCCAGACCAATCAAGACAAAACACTAAGAGAGTTGGGTGATCATACTCTCCGCCACTCCCGCCGCCAGGCCACCCCGCAACCGGACATCAAGAGACGACCCGACAACTCAAAGTCCCTGGTCGGGCTTGTCGTGGTGAGGTGTGTCGGCGTGGTCTTCGGGGCGCGGAGTTCGCCGGCGACGAACCGAACGGCAGCGAGCTCGCTCCACCCTGGAATGGGAAACCGTCGACCACTGCCCATCAGCCACCTACGTCAAAACCGGGCAAGCGATCGCATCCGATACATACCAAAAGCCCAGGTCAACATAACGCTGACCTGGGCTTTCGTGGTGCGCACCCGAAGGGATTCGAACCCCTAACCTTCTGATCTGTAGGTTGATCCACTTTGTATCGGCGGGTGCCGCGCAAGGCCGCAGAGTGGCGTCGCCTCTGCTCATTCGCTTCTCGCGATGTCATCCGGTGCTGTCGAATGCCGCGGGGTGTGGCGACTACCGGCCTCGCACCGGCCCCACCAGTTCATGATCACCTTGCTGCTCCCAAGTCTCTCGTCGCCCTGCCTGGCCGTAGTTGACTCCTCAACCGGAAGGACTTCGGCTCCATGAACGACGCCCCGTACCCTCAACCGACCGCCTCGAACGAGGAGGCATTCACCCGCCGCACGGTCACCAGCATCCTGGCCGGTATCGCAGCGCTGACGTTCCTGTTCAGCTTCGGCAACATCTGGGCACTCGGCCGCCGCCTCGGTGTCGAACCCTGGATTGCCCCGCTCGTCGGGCCCGCCGTCGACCTGTCCGTCATCGGCCTCCTGGTCGCCGTCCGCTACCTCGCCCTCCGAGGCGTCTCACCCAACCAGCTACGCCAAGCGCGGGCTCTGCTCGTTTTCTCCGGTCTGACAACTTTGGCGTTGAACACAGCCGAGCCAACCCTTCGGGGCGAATACGGCCGCGCAGCATTCGACGCGGTCGGGCCCCTGCTCCTGATCGGCTGGTCCGAGGTCGGCCCCGGCCTCTTGCGCGAGATCCACCGGCTAACTCACGCCGGTCAGGCAGCGGACCGCGACGAACTCTCGCTGGTGGCGCCGGGTAAAGGGGCAGCGCTGCAGAAGGCCGCCTGGCGCTGGGCGCAGGACCAGCAGCGCGAACATGGCGCGTTGCCTGACGGTGCCGCGATCGGCGCGGCCTTCGATCGGAGCGCCCGATGGGGACGTCTGACGAAGCGGGCGGGCCTTGAGGGGAAGTTTGATCGAGTTGACCTGGTTAGCGCCTGACCGGGTCCTCCGGTTCCTCGATGTGCAGGGCGCTTCTGAGGGGGATCAAGCACTGCACGCGGGTGACACCAGAGCCTGCTACACCGGTCCCGAAGTCGTGGAGGCCAGGACTCTGGACGGAGCGAAAGTACGGATCACCGACCTTGTGTGTGTCTGGCCCTACCTCTACGTGGTCAGCGAGGTCAGGCGCGCCGAGTGCGGTTACCAGGCGGCGGAGGAAATGGGCGGTGCGGCGGGAGTCGAGGCGCTCGGCGCTGTCATCGTCGAGAATGAGGCCATTGAACCCGCGATCCCGCTCCTCAAGGAAGGGCCGGAGGGCTGCGGGAACCGTGCCGGCAGCCCAGGTGAATTCGCTCTCCGCCCACCCCCCAAACCCGTCCTGGCGAACTGGCCGGTTGCCCTCCGCCGCGGCGGAGGGCCGTCTTCCGGATCGAGAACCAGCCGTGGAGAGACCGGCGGAGTTCGAGGTCAGTTCCAGACGGAAATCGGATCAGTGAGGAATGAGCAGTGCGGAGTGGGGGTCCCGCTGTAGAAGGCCATCCGGGTCCTGGTCTTCGGCCCGGCCCAGCTGTCCACGGACAGGTCGTGGTTGCGCTGGAAGGCACGGACGGCCCCCGCAGTGGCGTCGTCGTAGTAGCCGCTCTCATCGAGCGTCTGGCCGAAGAGCCGCCTGACCAGGGCATTCGGGCCATAGCAGTACATGAGGTTCCGCTTCAGGAGCCGCACGGGGTACAGGTAGTTGTCCCCCGGCCTGTTCTCGCAGTTCGGGTTGTAGGAGTCGGTGGTCCCGACAACGAGCCCCTCCGTATATGTGTTGTTCCAGGCGAGGGTGATGGTCGTGCAGCGCGGCAGGGCAGCGGCAGCAGGCGTCGCGGCGAAGGCGATTCCGGCGAGCGAGATCACTCCCGCGGCCGTGACGGCGGTCAGACGTTTCGTGCGTTCCTCCTCAGACGTTCCGCCGAGGTCCTCGGCGGCGGGGAAAAGATTTGGCTGATTTTATTCGTAGGGGGTCTCGTAGTCCTGGTAGCCGAAGGCGATTTGTGGGTCTGCGCCGTTCTGGTAATTTTTGACGTGTACACAGAAGGTCCATTCGTGCGCCACGTGGAGCATCTTCTTGCGGGTGTTTGGGCCGGCCCAGCCGTCCGGGTTCAGACCGAGCATTGACTGGACCTGCCGGACGGCCTCTCGGGTTCCGGTGCCGTATTCTCCGTCGGCTGATATGGATTTTCCATAGCACTTCTTGAGATCCCACTGCAGTTGGCGGATCGCGTTGCGCTCGTACACGTAGGCGTTCTCGTTGTAGTAGTTCATGTCGCAGGTGAAGTACTGGCCCGGCCCCTGCTTGTAGAATAGGTATCTGATCATGCCGCCGGAGGAGTCGTTAACGGCGGTGACGTTGTTGCAGTAAGGTGTCGCGGCGTGTGCGGCACCTCCTTGTGCCACCATTCCACTGGCGACTCCGCAGATAACGGACGCGAACGCCAGACTGCGCTTCAGATTATTCATGACCTTCTTCTCCCGGGGATTCATATGGCCCTTATCCAGGACCAGGTGCGGTGGTCAAGGAACGACCACACGCCGTTGGAGCAGGACATGCGCAGGTCGAGAATGTCGGTCCCCATCATGTCGGCGTGGGAGACCTCGAGCCGGTAGTACTCGGATCCTTGACGGCCGACGCAGTCAGGACCCATCGACCGCAGGTTGTTGCTGACATTCATCCACATCTGAGAGGTGACGGTCGCCGAGCCCCAGAGTTTTTGTGTCCAGTACTCGGAGTAGGGTCCGAATTCGCCGTCGGCCGTGTCATTGGGCAGCCGCCAGCTGACGATGAGGATGTTCTGCCATAGCTGCACCACGTTGCCGCCGGTGACGCAGGGGGAATTTCGGCAGAGCCGGTCGTTGTCCTCCCAGCCATAGGAGACGGGGCTTGCCGCAGCGGGCACCGCGGTGAGGAGGCACAGGCCGAGACTGGCCCCCACGACGGCCAGAGATCTGGTCAAGGAGCGCACGTTGTTCCTTTCGATTGACGCGGAGTTTCACCGGTATTTAGCGGCTCTTTTTCGGCGGGCGGGCATGGCGGTATCGATGAGTACTCCGGCTCCTGCACCGGGCTTGTCGGTCCAGTCCCGGATTTTCTGGGCGACGCGGGGCAGATGCTCGCTGTCCGGGCCGACGTTGAGGTAGTAGAGCGACTCGTCCACCTGCCTGTCGGCACCAGCCCAGCGGACCAGGCCTTCGCAGTCGGCGAGGATGTCCCAGATGGTCTCGACCTGCAGGGGGAAGTAGCTGCCCTTGGCTCCGGCGCCCGGGCGGATGTGGACCGCGGTGCCGGAGGACAGGTTGGATGCGGGGCGTTTCCGGGACGTGGTGCCGAGGTCCCGCCAGCCGGCCAGGTCGAGGGCCTCGAGCCGTTCGACCTCGTAGTGGAAGCGGCGGACCACGTGGACGAGGAGGGCCTCGACGTCTCCGATGCGGACGGCGACCGCCAGGGCGGTGCCGGACACAGGGCGTTGCCAGACCGTGGAGACGTGGTCGGTCCGGGTCTCGATTCCCCAGCCGTTCGCCGACTTCAGTTGCTGGTCCTGTTTGCCGGGCGGGGGTTCCGCCGAGGCCGCACCCGCGGGGAGTAGGGCGACTCCGGCGCCGATGACGGCCGCGTACCCCAAGAGGTCGCGCCGCGAGATCTCTGAGTTCATGCTTTCGCTTCCTATTCAGGGAGGAACGACGCTGTGATGCAGACGAGGGTGGGGATCAGTACAGCGAGGAGGCTGACCGCCCAGAAGGCAGCGCCTCGCAGACGGGTCACGCGGGCGACGACATCGTTGACGAGCCACCAGATCACGGCAGACAACCCGACGGCGAGGAAGGTCAGGATGGCCGTCGGTGCCATTCCGTCGTTCTCCGTGGGCTCCCGCTGGGCCCAGCCGAGCGCTGCGGGGGGCCAGTTGGCGGCGAAATGCCAGGCGAGCCAGATCGGGACGATCCCAGGGATCCCCAGCAGGAGGTTCACCGCAAGGCAAACCGTCCATTTCCTGGCCGGCTCGAAGGTGGTGGGCATGGTGGAGGTCACTTGCTTCGAAGCAGCGTGTTGTAGTTCTCCAGGGTCCGGTACAGGCCGATCAGCTCGCGGCCGTACTGCTGTGCTCCCTCCCCGGTGCCGTTGTAGCGGGCCAGGAGCGCCTGGGTGTCGGTTTCGCCGGTGGTGAGGCCCGGCCGGGAGATCCCCAACAGATGGGCGTTGTAGATCGTCAGATACGCGACGGAACGGACGTTGTACGTCGGGTCCTCGTAGAGGTTCTTCCATACGGTGAACTTGTCCGTGTCGTGAAGGGGGGCGCCGTTGATGATGCCCTGTTCCATGCAGTAGTTCCTGGCCCCGATGGCCACCGACGCGAAGATCTGGCCCCATCCGGTGCTGCAGTCGTCGTCGAACCCGTGCAGGACGGCCTCGTCGGCCGCGAAGTCCAGCGGGTTGAGCTTGCGCAGCTCCCACATCACCGGCGCCTGGATCAGGGCCTTGCGAAGCTTCAGGGTTCGGGCCAGGGACGTGAAGAGCCAGTCCAGGGACAGTACGGCGTCGAACGCCTTGGTGGTGGAGATCCCGCCCAGCGTGGCCCAGTCGTCGTCGGTCCATCCGTCGCCACCTGTTTCGGGGACGCCGATGGACTCCAGATAGCTCTGCACCTCCCTCAGCATCGCGTCGCGGTACGACGCCTTGTCGAAGTCCACGTCGACATCGTCGGTGTAGCCGCCCGGATCGAAGCTGGCCTGACCCGGGTCGCGGCCGGAGGAGATGTCGTTGTCGATCTCGATCGCTCCGGCACCGGATCCGATCGTGATGGTGGCGATCTGGTCGAACGCCCAGTTGTCCGGCATCGGGTAGCCGAGGTTGCCGGAGAAACCGCTCGACATGTCGGAGACGAAACTGCAGATGGCGTATCCGGCATTGGAGACGCGCTGGCAGACGTTGCGGGGTCCGTAGATGCCCACAAGGTAGTCGGAGCTCTCGTCGATGGTCTGGTAGATCCCTTGGAAGTGGGGGAGGACGTACTCCGTGACTTCGGAGTCCATGGCGTCGTAGTCGACCGCGAAATAGATGACGGTGTCCTTCTTGAAACCGTGGTACTTCGCCCACTCGATGGCCAGGAAGGCCTCTGACACCCCCCGGGCGTAGCTGAAGTCGTCCGCGCCCCGGTTCCACGTCTGGTAGATCGGGAAGCAGCGCAGTCCGTAGAACGCGATGGTCTCGAGCTCGAAGGGCTGGATCTGCTTCTCGGGCAGGGAGGTCTTGCTGGGGTTGTAGAGGTAGCGGCCGATGTAGGTGTATCCGGCGTCCTTGAGGGCCTGTGCCCGGGCTGCCGTGATCTTGGTGACGCCGTCGCATGCGGCTCCCCTGCGCGTGGGGTCGCCGTAGGAGACGAGCAGGGAGGCCCAGGTCTGGTAGTCCCCGACGCCGGTGACCGGCAGTCTCACGAATGACTGGAACACCTCGACGTGGGCCTTGACGTTCGGCGTAAAGTCCCCGAAGTACACGTTCCGCTTGTTGAGGACCATCGCGGCAGTGAACAGCGACGCCCAGACGCCGGTGGTCCCGACGGCCACGGTGTGCGACCTCAGCCCCGACTGGGTGCCTGGACCGAAGTTCCCGTTGGCGACGCCGTCGGCCATTCCGAGCTCGTACTGGATCGCGAACAGCATGGACTTGGCGACGTCTCGGGAATGGTGTCCGTCGCAGGGCATGATGAAGAAGTCTCTGCGGCCGATGTAGCGCCCGTTCATCCAGCGCTGAATCGAGCGGATCGTGTCGGAGCCGTTGTTGACGGAAATGTAGGCGTCCATGTTCAGCAGGCCCTTGAACACCTTGGGCGTCAGGTCCGCCCCGGGGAAGGCATCGGCGACGCCCATGTCCTGCTTCAGCTTGATGACGGCCGCCTGAACGCGGGCGTTGTAGGTCCCGTTGATTTCGCCGCCGTCATAGCCCTTGCAGTAAAGCCCGGACTGAATGATCATGCAGAAATTGGCCGAGGGCACCGTCGCGGAATTCAGCTTCGGAAACTTCGACTGGAGCGTCGACAGGGTCGTCGGGCCGAAGGAGTTCGACAGGCCGGTGATTCCGAGCTCATACTGCAGTGCCCTCGTGAGGGCGTACATCGTGTTCCAGCCGGTTCTCCCGTCCTCCTCGACCGTCATCCCGATCTTGTCGCCGTACATCAGATTGACAAACCTTTGAGCCCTGCGCACCAGTTCGTCTGCCACATGCCACTCCGCGATGTTCCTGGGGGATGGGGTGACGTCTCAAACCGCGGGGAAGGGGTCTGCGCCGGCCCCTGGCACGGCGCACATCCCTTCGCTCCGACTGCCTGCGTCATCCGCCGGGATCAGTGAACGGGACTTGCGGGGGGTCGGCTAGGGCCCGCACAATTCTCCGCACAACGTCGCACAGGGCTTGATCCTTGGAGCGACGGCTGCGCCACGAGGAGGACGGCATGGCCCAGGGGTTCGACCAGGATGTCGCCCGGCCCGACCCCGAGCGCGTCGCCACCCGGGAGGATCTGGCGCGCGAACTCACGCTCTTGCGCAACGCGGCGGGCAAGACGATCCGGGAGCTCGGCACGGTCCTCGGCATTCCGTACGGCACCCTCGGCGGGTGGTTCCGCGGAGCGAACATGCCGCTCGCATCCCAAACGGGTCAGTACGAAAAAGTACTCGCCACCTGCGGCATCACCGACCCTCGGGAGCGGGGCCTGTGGATGCAGGCATTGCTTCGGGTCCGGCGAGCGCCGGGCCGCAGGCCGAACGACCAGATCAGGCCTTACCGGGGGCTGGAATGCTTCAGACCGGAGGACGCCGATTGGTTTTTCGGAAGGCAGGAGCTGACCGCACAGCTCGTCGACCAGGTGTCGCCAGGACTCACCATGGTCGTGGGGCCGTCCGGATCAGGTAAATCGTCATTGCTGCGCGCCGGGCTCATTCCGGCACTGCCTTCCGCGGTGCTGCTGACCCCTTCGCAGGATTCGCTTCCTGAGATGCCCTGTGGGGTGGTCATCGTCGACCAATTTGAAGAGATCTTCACCTCGGATATGTCGGATGGCGAGCAGAGGCAATTCATTCACGAACTGCTGCATCTGGCCGACACGGTCCCCGTGGTGGTCGGCATGAGGGCTGATTTCTATCCGCACGCTCTACGCCACCCGTCGCTGGCGGCCGCCCTACAGTCGCGGCAGTTCGTGGTCGGGCCGATGAGCGACCTCCACTTGCGGCAGGCGATCGAAAGGCCGGCCCGCCGGGCGGGACTCGACATCGACTCCGGGCTCGTCGAACTGCTGCTGCGTGAGATCGCTCCGGAGGAGCCGGGCGCGCTGCCACTGCTGTCCCACACGCTCCTGGCCACCTGGGAGAACTGCCACGGCCGGAAGATGACCGTGGAGCACTACCTGACAAGCGGAGGTCTGCGGAGCGCGTTGACCAACACGGCCGAGGCCGTCTACGCCGAGCTCACGGCCGACCAGCAGGATCTCGCCAGGCAGCTCTTCCTCCGGCTGACGCACATCGAGTCCGACGCCGCCCTCACCCGGCGCCGCGTGACGAGGGACGAGCTGCCCGATGAGGTCGAGGAAGTGCTCGTCCGTTTCGTGGAGCGTCGCCTGCTGACCGTCGATGCGGAGAGCGTGCAGACCAGCCACGAGACCCTGCTGACGGCCTGGCCGCGGCTGCGCTCGTGGATCGACGCGGACCGGTCGGGGCTGCACGTCCTGCGCCAGCTCACCCGGGCCGCCCGGCTGTGGGAGTCGAGCGAGCAGGACCCCGACGTGCTCTACCGGGGCGGGCAGCTGGAGGCGGCACGCGAATGGGCCGGCGATCCGATGCACCGCAACGGACTGAGCCCGCTGGAGCAGCGGTTCCTGGACCAGAGCCTCCAGCAGCACCGCCGCAGGAACAACCGCCTCCACCAGCTGCTGGCCGCGCTGGCCGCGCTGACCCTGGTCGCGGGCGGTCTGGCCGCCTACTCCCAGAAACAGCGGATGGAGGCTGACCAGGCACGGGACACGGCGATCTCCCGGAACCTGACGTTGACGGCGGCCCGCCTGCGCGACACCGATCCCGCGCTCGCCGCCCAGCTGGTCGTGGCGGCCTACCGGATCTCACCCACGGTCGAGGCACGCTCCGGTCTCGCCGAGACCGCCGGATCTCCCAAGGTCACGCGCCTGGTGCGCCCGAGCCGCGCGCTCCAGGCTGTCGCGGTCTCCCCCTCCGGTCGGCTGCTGGCCGCAGCCGGTGCGACAAGCAGCGACACCGCCATCCTGCTCTGGGACCTGACCGACCCACGGCGTCCGGTACGGGTCGGCGCCCCACTCACCGGGCATACCGACGGCATCTACGCGGTGGCGTTCAGCCCCGATGGCCGCGTCCTGGCCACCGGCGGCGACGACCACTCCGTACGCCTGTGGTCCGTGGCCGACCCCGCACATCCTCATCCGCTGGGCGGCCCGGTGAGCGGCCCGGCCGACACCATCAACACCCTCGACTTCAGCCCCGACGGCCGGACACTGGCCATCGGCAGCAGCGACGCCAAGATCTGGCTGTGGGACATGCGGACGTCCACGCTCAAGCCTCCGCTCACCGGCCCTGCCAGCGGGGTCCGTGCGCTGGCGTTCAGACCCGACGGCCGCGTCCTCGCGGCGGGCCACGGCACGGCCACCGATGGCGTCCTGCAGCTGTGGGACACCACCGATCTTGGCGCCATCAAGCCCGCGGCCCCGCCGCTTACCCTGCCGAGCCGAGTGAACGCCATCGCCTACCACGGCAACCTGGTCGCTGCCGGAAGCAACGACGGCTCGGTGCGGCTGTGGGACACCACCCACCCCGACCGTCCGAAAACGTACGGGCAACCCCTGGTCGCGGTGGTCAGCGTCTGGATCAACGTGGTCTCCTTCAGCTCCGACGGCCGTCTCCTCGGAGTGGGCAGCGCCGACAACACCGCCCGCGTATGGGACGTGGCCACCGGCCGCATCGTCTCCGTCATGCCCCACCCGGAACCCGTGACCGCCGTCCAGTTCAGAGCCGGCGACAGCCTCGCCATCACCAACGGCGCCGACGGTGTCGCCCGAATCTGGGACCTCCCCGGCCCCGAGATCAGAGCGACCGAGCACCCGATCGACAATGTGGTCTTCCGCCCGGGCTCCACCCTCCTGGCCGCCGCCGCAGGCGACATCAGGCTCTGGGACGTGGCCGGCCGCCGACCCGAGCCGATGAGCCCGCCCCTGACCCCGCCCCCGCCCCTCGACAGAATCGGCGGCACAGTGGCGGTCAGCCCGGACGGCCGAATCCTGGCGGGCGGCACCCGCCTGGGCAACACCGTGATCCTCTGGGACATCACCGACCCGAAGCACCCGGTCCGCCGAGCCTCTCTCACCGGCCCGACCGCCCTCATCCAAACCTTGGCCTTCAGTCCGGACGGCAGGCTCCTTGCAGCAGGAAGCGACGACGGCACAGTCCGCCTGTGGGACGCCCGAACCCTTCAACCCATCACCACGCTCAGCCCGAACTCCGGCCAGGTCTTCGCCGTGGCGTTCAGCCCAGACGGACGAAACCTGGCCGCAGGCATGAAGGCCGGTTCGGCCGCCCTGTGGGACGTGACCGCGGCCAAACCCAAGCTCACCGCGTTGATCATGACGGCCCCCGGCGACGACGTCCGCTCAACGGCCTTCAGCCACGACGGCACCCTCCTGGCAACCGGCAACGCCTCAGGAACCATCCGCCTATGGCAGGTGACGAACCCGACCCACCCCACCCTGGTAGGCGACCCCCTGACAGGCCCGGACGGGAGAATCCTCGCGGTCGCCTTCGCCCCTCACGACACCACCCTGGCCGTAGGCACCGGCGCAGGCCAAATCTGGTTCTGGGACCTGACCGACCGCCCTCACCCACGCCGCCACATGGCCATCGAAACCCCCGGCAAGGTGACAGACCTGACCTTCAGCCCCGACGGCACCACGCTCGCCAGCGCCGAAGGCAACGTCCGCCTATGGGCCACAGACCCCACCCAAATCGCCACCGCCATCTGCCGAGAAACCGGCGACCCCATCACGGAGCCGGAGTGGCACAAACACGTAGCGGACATCCCCTTCCACCCCCCTTGCCCGTAGGCCTGGTTCCGGCCCAGATGGCTCATGGCAACTGGTCAGCTTGGGGATGGCATCGGCCTTGATGTGACGATCACGTGCCCGCGGCCCCACGGCGGCCCCACGAAGTGAGATTCCAGAAGTTTGATCAAGGATTTTCCCTGGTCAACCTGAGGTCCTCGGGGCCGAAGTGCCGACGATCGCAATCAGATGGGCCAGGCACCAGGTGTGAATGAACGAAACAAGCCCCCTACCTGCGGTTTTCCGCTGGTAGAGGGCTTGTGGATGCGCACCCGGAGGTATTCGAAACCCCAACCTTCTGATCCGTAGTCAGTCGATCTTGAACGATGTTTGCGCAGTTCAGAGGGGTTGTGGTTCCTGACGCTCCCGGCGCTTGGGACAGCATGGGGACAAGGTCCGCTTACGTGAGTGTCTGTAGTCGATGACGCCGCCGCTCAGAAGGCGAGGTCGTCCCAGGTGATCTGCATGGGGAAGGGTTCGGGGAAGTCGATCCCGGGGCCTTCGGGCTCCCATTCCCCCACCGGAATGTAGACCGCCGGCCGCAGTGGCTTTACGGTGAGCCCTGCGACGGGAACGTGCGCCAACTCGTACGCGCGCACCACGGAGATGTCCCACGAAGCGTCGGAATCGAGTTCGATCTCCCAGTACCAAGGGACCGAGGCTTCGGCATATCGATCCATCTTCCACGCACGCCGCTTCGGCGTGTCGGAACCGGACAGCACCTCACCCACCACGACGACGTCTGCCGCAGCGGTGTCCGCACCCCGGGGCAGGCACCTGCGGACGAGGAAGTCCGGGGTCAGGTAACTGGACTTGTCGTCGGAGAAGAACACGTTCGTCTCCACTCCGACCTGCCAGCACGGCGGCTGATCCCCATCACCGGTGCGGTCACGCATGGCACGGCGGGCATGGGACTCCAACGCGTTGCGCATCCGGACCGCGAACTGCTGATGTTCCAGCGGTCCACGCCGGTTCCACACCACGCGCCGGTCCCACAATTCAATCTCCGCGGCGATGTCTTCCGGCAACCGCTGAAGCTGATCCCAGCTCAGGAACTCGGGCAGCTCGACATGCGACGCGCCGGACGCATCCGTCGGCATCTCGCCTCCCTGTTCCGATCCGCCCTACGCCCACGATACCGAACCGCATCGAAGCTGCCACGGCTCTCGGCGGCGAGGTGTCACCGACCTCAACGAGCTGATCGTGGCGCCGTCCTCAGAGTCCCCCTCGACGGAGAGCCGGATCGTGGAGACGCCCACTGGACGCTCAACGGGCCGGAGGCAACAGAAAGGGCGCCCTCCCTTTTCGGAAGAACGCCCTGCTCGACTCTCAAGTTGATCGTGCACACCCGAAGGGATTCGAACCCCTAACCTGCTGATTCGCAGGTCAGTCGATCTTGATTGGTGTTTGTGCAAGTCAGCGGCGTGATCGCGGCGTGTCTCCGGGGCTCGGTGGGGTGGTATTGGGGTGGGTTGAGAAGGCTCTGCCGCCGGTTGCCTCGGATGGGGTCGGTGGGTCAACTGGGCTCGTTGGCGGGGAAGAGCGGGGCTTGGCGGGCTCTTCGGTAGCGGACGTTCGGGCTGCGGGGGTTGTCTCCTACGAATTCGACGGTTCCGTCTGTACGCAGGGTGCGGAGCCACCGTCGGACGATCTGGTCGTCGAGGCCGGTCTTGGTGGCCAGTTCGGCTCGTGACAGGGTTGCGGTTCCGAGGGCGTCGAGGATCGTTTGGCGGCGGTCGGCGCGTTCGGGCAACGGAGCCGTCCGGTGATCGGCCAGACGGTATCGGGACCAGCGGCGGGTTCCGGTCTGGGTGATGAGTTCTCGGGCGGTGAGGTCCTGGAGTTCAGTGGTGGCGACGCGGGAGTCGACGCCGGTGTGTTCACGGTATGCGCGGTTGTCGAGCTCTTCCTCGTTCTGGCGGAGTAGGGCGAGGAAGAGAACCTGGCTGTCGGTGAGGCCGGTCTCACCTAGGTCGGTGATCCATCGGATGGTGTCGGGGCTGAGCAGAGTGTGGTTGGGGAACGTTACGGAGAACCTGGAGATCTTGTCGTCGAAGACGGGTGGGCTCATGCCCGCGGCTCGGAGGGTGTCGAGCATGGTGCGGATGCCTGAGCCGCGGTTCTCGCAGACGGTGCGGGTTTCGCCTGGGATGGTCACGTCTTCGAGGAGCCGAAGGAGGGTGGCGTTGCGGGCGGAGGTGACGCCTTCTTCGCCGAGGTCGTCGACGGTGATTGATCCGTAGAGTCCTCCGGGGTTGCGGATGACGAGCCTGTCCGGGTACATCTCGACTTGAACCTGTGCGCCTCGCGCGCCTGTGGAGAGGTCCCGGTGCACGACTGCGTTCACGATGGCCTCGCGGAGGGCGGCTTCCGGGTATTCCCAGATGTCCTGTCGGCCGACTCCCGTGATGATGGCGCGTCGCGTCATGTTGCGGCGGATGGCCGCCAGGGTGTCGCGGACCACGATCGGTATCGGGCCTTCGAGTGACACGTTGTCAAGGAACCGCTCGCCTGAGGGCAGCTGTGTTCCTGTGACGGTGGGGTAGTGCACGAAGGTCACCATCAGCTGGGGGAAATGCTCCTGCGGAAAGGGACTCAGCGTCAGCAGCCCGCTGAGAGACACGGCGGTGCCGTCCGCGGAGGGCACGAGAACTCGGGCGCGGCGGAGCACGCCGTGCTGGTCGAGGCCGGTGAAGGCGTGGGGGCGGCTGACCTGCAATCGGGCGACGAGTGCCGCGACGCTCGCAGGGTCGAGATCGTCGATGGTCGTTCCGGGAACGGGCTCCTGGTCTTCGCGAGGCTGGCCCCGTGAGGACAGGAGGAGCTGGATCTCGTAGGTGGTGAGATGCCGGTCGCCGTCACTGATCCGGATGAAGCTGCCCTTGCCGATTCCAGAGCCCTTGACGAAGCATGGCTTGTGCGCGTGATCGAGTTCGGGAACCTCGGCCACCAAAATGTGCGCGCCCTCGAACGGGTGGATGGAGATCACCGGGCGGACGGGTGGTTCCAGATCGTCTGAACACATCCCGCCGAGATCGGATGCCATCTTCGCCGGGTCGGCCAGGCCGGTGGCAGTGAACCCGGTGGTCTCGTCCAGGCCGAGGATGATCAGGCCGCCATGGGTGTTGGAGAACGCCGACAATGTCTCACGCAACGATTTCGGCAGCCCGCCTTGGGCCCTCTTGACCTCGACGTCGGTGATGTCTGCACCAAGCGTGCGCAGGTTCTCTACGATCTCTGCCAGCTCATCGGCCTGCACAGGGAACCTTTCTCCGCCCGACATGTTCATCGACATGTTCGTGAACATGCTAATGAACATGCTCGTTGAGCGCCGGACTTTCAAGGGAGTGGCAGGTAGCCGCGATAGCTGGTGTGAAGACGTGGAGTACGCGCAGGCCTGGCTCGTCCGGCTCGGCAGGGAGTTGCCGCCCGGAAGTAGCCTTCTGGGTCTGGTCGGCTTGTGTCTGGGGCTTCTGGCACGCCGGTACGGTGCCCTCAGCGAGGACGGGCGGAACATGGTCGAGGAGCTGGCAGAGCGGCATCGGCGTGATCCGGCTGATGTGGATGGTCGCACCGCCGACAGGCTCGACGATACGCGGATGTTCCTGGTGTGACGCGCAGCCCGGTACTGCTGTTCCTCGACGTCGACGCGCGGATCGTCGGCAGCGGGGATGGCGAGCAGTCCCCGGATCGTGTCGACAGCGTCCCTCGCGGCGTTCTCGGTCGTCAGCCCGCCGCGCCGCAACCGGCAGGGCCGCCCTCCGCCGGCGGGCAGGTCGAGCTGGTACCACCAGGTGCCGTGCCCGGACTCGGCCAGACGCCGACAGGTGCTTTCGAGTCTGCGCCGCCGCACCCGGCCACCGGTCGTGCCGACCGGCTGGTGGCCGGGGCCGTGCGCGATGCGGGTACAGGCGCGCGTTTGAACACGTTGTGCCGCATGATCAGACCTCCGGGTCGGACGCCCCCAGGCCCGTTCGGCCTGGCGCCCACGTCATCCTGAAGACGGAGCGGCTATCCGGCTACGACGGCGATTCGCCGGATTCTCGGGAACCCCGTGGGCCCCCAACCCGTTGGGGGAACTCGATGCGATGGCCGAGCGGTGGCGGGAGATGCGGGTCTCGCTGGGTTCCGGCGACGGATGAGCGGTTCGAGCTCTGGCGGGATGTCCGTGGTGCGTTGCCGTCCGGCGGTGGAGAGGTGCTCGTGGCACGTGACCGGGCGATGGAGGTCGCCTGGGACGATGCCGGGTACGGCCTGTCGGATGGCGAGGGTCCTTTCGCGCTCTACTACGAGCCGTTCTTGCCGCGGACGAGACGCATCCAGTTTCTGGAGGACCCCTATCAGCGGGATGGCTTTCGGTTCCTCCCGTACGAGGCCGGGCTTGTCGGGTCAGGTCTTTGGTTGGTTACCGTCATCACTCCCGACTCCAGTTCCCTGTTCTCCCGGGGGATCATCGATGCGGTGATCTCCTCGCTCGGCCACGTCCAGGAAGGCGCGTAACGCTGAGATCAAAGTCTTTGCTCCAGGTCGTGCCGGCGTCGTTTGAGGCTTCCCAGCGTCCGCGGACGGTGTCGGCGATATAGGTGCCGTTGGCGTCGCCTGTGCCCGATTGACCATCGTCGAGCTGGAGATCCTCGCTGCTTCATGTTCCGCCACGACGGGTGTGCCGTTGATGAAGAGCGGTGGACAGCACCCACGGCCCCCGGGACAGAAGAGCTTCTTGTAGATGTGGGCACGGCCGCCCGTCCGACCGGGGGGGGGTTCGTTCCATCCGGTGGGATGCCGTCTCCGAACGTCCGCATCATCGACATCCTCTGGGCCGGTTAAACCGCGGATCATGATTTTGAGTTCGCCGACTTCGGCTGGGTATGGGCTCATCCGGCATTGAACAGGCTGTGGGGTGTGAGGGCGGCGCGTAGGTGGAGTGCCCGGACCAGCTGGCGTGTGGCGTAGGCGAGTTGTTGGCGTCGTCCTGCTCCGGCCGCGGCCAGGTCCCATAGTTCGGCGGCGAACTCTTCGTTGTAGCGGGCTCGGTGCTCGATTGGCAGGAGTCCGGTGGCGGCGCCCGTCAGCTTCCGGGCCTGTCTGGAGACCTGTACCTGGGGAGAGGCTGCTACCTGGGGAGAGGCTGTGGCTGTCGGGTCGGCGGTGAGTGTGTTGCCGGGATCGGTGTAGACCGTGTCGGCGGGGATGCCGGCGAGGTCGAGGGTCGGGTCCAAGCAGTGCGTTTTGAACTGGTGGCCCCTCTTGTCGTCGGGGCCGATCCTTCCGGCGAGGTCGCGGGCGAGACCGCGGATGAAGTCGTGGTCATGGGCCTGCACGATGCCCTCAATGAACTCGGCGCCGATGACCTGGGCTTCTTCGTGGCCGTTACGGAGCAGAAGGAGGCATGTATCGAAGAGTGCCCGCATATCGCTGTAGACGAGGTCGAAGTCGAGGTCCGGTTCACCGAGCATGTCGAGGCACCGGGCTGTGGCAAGGGACAGGTCGTCGGGGGTCGGGTCTGTCATGCGGGGCCGCCAGCGGGTCTGGTTCGCAGGGCGCCGATGTCCGCGACCTTGGTATGCGCGGCAGCTAGGGCGACCCGCGCGGACTCCGCTCCCTCAGAGGTGAAGCGGTAATAGCGGCGGCGCGGGCGGCCTTCGGCCCGCGGGTCGATGTCCTCCCACTGGGATTCGATCCAGCCCAGGCCTTCCAGCCGGGCCAGGATCGGGTGGATCGTGCCGCTCGCCAAGCCGGACGCCTCGCAGATCTGCAACCCGTACAGCTCGTGAGTGGGCCGCTCTAGCATCGCCCGCAGCACCAGCTGGGTCGGCAACGTCATCCGAGGTCCTGACGACCGCCTCCTCGCCATCATCCTTGAACTCTACCTAGACCAACCGCCGGGAACCAGAGGTCTGACGGCCCGCAGCGCACCGCCTGTCCTCTGGAGAGCAGCACGAATTTCGCAAGCATCATTGTTCTCTACCTAGGCCCTAGGTAGAGTTAGAGTATGGCGCTCATGGAGAAGCGAGTTATGCCACTGTCCCCTCGCGATCCCTTCCGCATCGGCGCGTATCGGCCCATCGGGCGGGTGGGGGAAGGTTCGCAAGGTGTCGTCTACCAAGCACTGGCCGCCGACGGCAGGCTGACAGCGGTCAAAGTTCCGCACGCGGAGCTCCTAGCCGGACCGAACGCGCGAGCACGATTTGAGCGGGAAGTGTTGCTGACCCGGCGGGTGGCGTCGTTCTGCACCGCGCGGGTCCTCGACGCCGACGTCAAGTCCGCGACACCGTTCATCGTCAGCGAGTACATCGAAGGATCTTCACTGAAGGAGCACCTCGCCGGACGTGCCCCCCTGTCGGGCACCGAGCTGTTCCGGTTCGCGGTCTCCCTGGCCGCCGCGCTGGCCGCCATTCACGACGCGGGCGTCGTACACCGAGACGTCAAGCCCGCCAATGTGCTTCTGGGACCCGACGGCCCGCGCGTCATCGACTTCGGCATCGCACGAGCCCTCAACAGCATGGCCGAGATCGAAGGAACGCCCGCCTACATGGCGCCAGAGCGAATGATCGCCGCCCCCGCCAACCCCGCTTCCGACGTGTGGGCATGGGCCTGCGTCGTGGCCTATGCCGCCAATGGGTGCGCGCCTTTCGGGCACGACGGCATCATTCCGATCACTACGCGAGTGGCGGCAACCGAACCCGCGCTGGGAGCGATCACTGGCCGGCTACGCGAAACCGTGATGTCCTGCCTCGCCAAGAACCCCGCCGCACGACCCTCCAGCCGCGAACTCCTGCTCCGGCTGCTCGGCATCCCCGAACCCCCACCGAACCCCTGCTCCCAGCCACACCGCGTCTTCATGCTCGGCTTCACGCTGGGCTCCGGCAGCGCGCTGTCCATGCTCGCCCTCACCTCAGGCCTACTCGGCCTCGGATAGCCGACCTCCGAGCACCGCGCGACGCGGAAGGGCGAAAGCCGGTCGGTACCGCGACGAAGTACCGCATCAATGCCTGAGCGAGCAGCGCGCTCGGGGCTGGATCGAGACCCGAGCCCTGTGCAGTGGAAGACTGAGGGTCACGCGGGTTGTGGCCCCGGCCGTTGAACGCAGGCCGGTGAGCGTGTCCCGTATCGTGGACGTAACGCGGGGCTGAGCAGGGAGGCAGGATGCCGATGAATGCGCCTGACGCGTTGGGCATCGAGGTGCCCGAGTTTCTGAGCTGGGATGAGCTTCAGCTACTGCCGGAAGACGTCGCCGCGGAGATCGAGTTGTGGAACCGGCGCGTGGTGTGGAACCGGCGTGGGCCGCTGGAGCATCAGCAGTTCGCGGTCCGTATGCGCAACGCGTTGGAATCCCATGCCCGTCGTGCGATGAGTGCCCGCGGTGAAGATGACGATCAACCGCCGTGCTGGCAAATCGGAGTGGAGACGAACGTGTTCTTCTCCGACGACAAGTCCAGCTACTTGACCCCTGATTTCCTCGTCCGCAGGTGCCTGCCCCGAGGCGCGGACACCGTTGCGGCAGACGTCGTCGTCGCGGGTGAGGTGCTGTCCGGTTCCGATACGCCGAAGCGGCGTGCGTGGAAGATGGATCGGTACGCCGAAGCCTCGATTCCCTGGTACTGGGAGATCGAACTCGATTCCAACGCCTCATGGGACATCTCCGTGGTGCGCGCGTACGAATTGGCGCACGTTCCCGATGCGGGACTCACGGTGAAGCCGCTGCGGCCGGCGGTTTACATTCTGGTCGGAGAATGGGAGCCGGACGGCCCGGGAATCACGTTCCCCGAACCGTTTTCCCTGGAGATCTCCTGGGACGACCTCGCCTTCTGACCGCCTGCTGCCCGCGCTGACCCCAACGCCGCCTGCTCCCGGCGGGGGGTGTACGTAGACCAGCACGCGGTGGGTCTAGGCGGATAGATCAACAAATGTCACTATGCAGGCATGAATCTGATCGGCTGGTTGGCGATGATGGGTGGCTTCCTCGCCTTTGATCCGATGATCGACTCGAAGTGGCTCCTGTTCGTCGTCGTCCTGGGGCTGTTCGGGCTCGTGGACTATCTGATCGGCTTCGTCACCATCTCCGCCGCCTTCGATACCAGGAACGGTGGGAACTCCGCGCTCGGAGCGCTGTTGATGCTCTTCTACGCGGCTGCCTACGGGGTACTCGGTGTGGCCATCGTCGTTCCCCGTGTCGATGGCACCTGGCATTGGCCGGCCGTCGTCGGTGCCGGCCTTCTCGGCGTCGTGCTCGGCCCCGTCAAGGTCGGCCTTGAGGCTCGGAAGGCTCTCCGGGACGCGGGATAGCCGTCATAACCGTGTTGTTCTCTCGGGCCGGGAGCGTTGCGCGCTCTTCTGGTCGGCCGCTCAGCAGTTCGTCGTGGAGGGCGTGAGCGATGCCTCGGCCCTGCCAGTCGAGGTCGACGGCCAGCTCGTTGAACGCGAACGTCCGGGCGCCGTCGGCGGGCTCGTCGGCGAAGTCGGCAGGCAGCTCGACGACCGGTTCGAGGTCTTCCCACCATGCGGGCGTGGTGAGCCCGTACCCGAACGCCATCCCGATCGGGGTGCCGTCGATGTAGCCGATGACCAGCTCGAACAGCGGTGCTCTTCGACATGGCCGTGCGGCGCGCTGCCTGCGAGATTCTGCGATGAACGCGCGAGTGGAGATCGTCACGATCACACGTTGACGAGTTCTTGGGCTTGGTTCGGGACGGGTGCAGGGAACGACTGGGTGTGGTCGCTTGAACCGTCCCACGAGGCGTGGTGTCCAGAGAGTTGTTCGACGCGGCCCGGGAGGTCGGTCGTCTCCGCAGAGGATCTCGGCCGAGGCGGAGCCTGGGCACGCATCCCGCCACCCGCCGGACTTATCTGCTGAGTCCTACCTGTTCTGTGCGGTCTGCGGCCATCGGATGCCGGGGAAGTCCTCCCGCGGCGGCGCTCCCTACTACCTGTGTCGCTCCGGCCAGCAGCCGATGACCACCGCCTACTCCGCCCACGGCCAGAACATGCTCATGCGGGAGGCACCGATCGCTTCGGCTGTTCAGACCGTCTTCGCGGAGCACCTGCTTTCGACGCGCGGCCTCGTGGTCCAGATGGCGGCGGTACCGGAAGAGCTCCAGCGCGTGCTCCGGCGGGCCGACGCAACTACCCGAATGGTCATAGCGGGTGCTGTCCCCATGGGACGGGGCAGCCGATCAGGCTCCATCCCGGCCGGTCGAAACCGGACAAACGATCGTGTCCGATACATACCAAAAGCCCAGGTCAACATAACGCTGACCTGGGCTTTCGTGGTGCGCACCCGAAGGGATTCGAAC
>NZ_BAAGZI010000048.1:0-24581 GCF_054778695.1 Actinocorallia lasiicapitis | reverse complement strand
CGGCCGGTGCGCTCGCGGCGCCGCCCGGCCCGCCGACGGGCGGTGCGGGGAAGAAGGGCATGGACGGCCCGAGCCCCGGCCGGTGCTCGCCCCCGCCTCCGTTGCCGGAGTACGGGTGGTCCAGATCGGTCATTGCGGAATCCTCACTCGCCTGGGCCGCTGCTGCGGTTCCCATCTTGGCGGAGACCGCGTCCCGTCCGCCGGAAGAGTCCATATTTAAGGTCCTTTGTACTTAAATCTTCATCGGGCAGCCCCCTGACAGGACCCGCAGCCGATGAATCTATCCTGATCGAGGCCGACGAGAGAGCGAGGACGTGACTGTGGGTGTCGAGGGTTCGGATCCGGTAGTGCAGGTTGGCGTGGGTTCGTCCGACAACTTCCAACGGCTGTGGACCCCCGAGCGGATGGCGTACATCAAGGGCGAGAACAAGCCGACGGGCTCGGGGCCAGGTGACGGCTGCCCGTTCTGCGACATCCCCAAGGGCGGCGACGAGGAGGGCCTGATCGTCCGCAGGGGCGCCTCGGTCTTCGCGGTCCTCAACCTCTACCCGTACAACGCGGGACATCTGCTGATCTGCCCCTACCGGCACGTCGCCGACTACACCGAGCTCGACGAGGCCGAGACCGTGGAGCTCGCCCGCTTCACCCAGGCGGGCCTGTCGGCGCTGCGCAAGGCGAGCGGCGCGCAGGGCTTCAACGTGGGCATGAACCTCGGCCACGCGGCGGGCGCGGGGATCGCCGCGCATCTCCACCAGCACATCGTGCCCCGCTGGGGCGGCGACACCAACTTCATGCCGGTCGTCGGCCGCACGAAGGTCCTGCCGCAGCTCCTGGCCGACACCCGCGCCCTCATCGCCGAGGCGTGGCCCGGTTCTTGAACGCGTTCAACACAGGCGTAGAGTCGGAGCATGAGAACACGCCCCCTGCTCGTTTTCGACGGTGACTGCGGCTTCTGCACCACCTCGGTGACGTTCCTGGAAAAGCACCTCGACCCGGACGCCGACGTCGTGGCCTGGCAGTTCACCGATCTCGACGCCCTGGGCACCACCGCCGAGCGCGCCGCCCACGAACTCCTCTGGATCCGCCCCGACGGACGGATCTTCGGCGGCGCCCAGGCCGTCGCGGCGCTGCTCCGCGCCCAGGGCCGGTTCTGGTGGCCGGTCGGCGGGGTGCTGGCCGTCCCGCCGGTGCGCTGGCTCGCCCACGGTCTCTACCGGCTGATCGCGAACAACCGGCACCGGCTGCCCGGCGGCACCCCGCTCTGCGCGATCCGCCGCTAGCGGGGCCGCGCGGCCCGCAGCTCGGACACGGTGACGAACTCGAACCCCTTCGCCCGCAGATTGGCGATCATCGGACGAAGGTTGTTCAGGGCCACGAGCCGGTCGGGGTTGCCGGTGTCGTGGGCCAGCAGGATCGTGCCGGGGACCGTCTCGTTGGTGATGTACTCCACGAGCTGCCGCGGCTGCTTCTCGAAGGTCTTCTCCAGCATCTTGACCGACCACAGCACCAGGTCGTACCCCATCCGCCCCGCGGCCGAGACCGTGGTGCCGCCGAGATGGCCGAACGGCGGCCGCGCGATCCGGGCCTCCTTGCCGAGGATCCGGTGGAACGCCTCGTGGGCCCGCGCGAACTGCCGGTAAGCCTGCTCGTCGGTCATCATCGCCAGGTCGGCGTGGTTCCAGGTGTGGTTGCCGACCTCGTGCCGGTCCATCCGGCCGGCGATCAGCGCCGCGTTGGCCGCCAGCCGCTCGCCGACCAGCATGAACGTCGCCTTGACCTTCGTCTCGTCCAGGATGTCGTGGACCATCGGGGTCCAGTTGGGCATCGGCCCGTCGTCGAAGGTCAGCGCCACGAGCTTCTGTGCCGTGTCGACCGCGAACACCACGTCCACATGGCCGGACGCCGGCCGCCACGCCCCCGCCGTCGGCACGGCCATCGCCGACACCGGCGCCTTGTTCCGCTCGGCGAGGTGCTTCACGCCGAGCGTCCCCGCGACACCGGCCGCCAGCCCGCCCCCGGCCAGACCGGCCCCCTTGAGGAGGCCGCGGCGGCTCGTTCTCATGCCTTTCTCATCGGCGGAAGGCTCGGCGGGTGGTTCACTGGAGGGTTGGGTTTCGGTCACGACGGAAAAGGCTACCCGCGCCCCGGGGGAGACGCGGGCAGGCGGGACGTCAGGCGGTGATCTTGCCTGCGAGATGTGACGGCAGCGGCTCGTACCGCAGGAACGCGCGGTGGAAGGTGCCCGTCCCGTGCGACATCGACCGCAGATCGATGCTGTACCTGGCCATCTCCAGGCCGGGCACCTCGGCCTTGATCAAGGTCCGGCCCCCGGCGACGGTCGCGGAACCGAGCACCCGCCCGCGCCGTCCCGACAGATCCGACATGACGGGCCCGACATGCTCGTCCGGCACCAGCACCGCCACCTCGTCGACGGGCTCCAGCAGCAGCACCGGCACCTTGGCGGCCGCGTCCTTGACGGCCAGGGCCCCGGCCGTCTGGAAGGCCATGTCGCTGGAGTCCACCGCGTGGGCCTTGCCGTCGTGCAGGGTCACCTTCAGATCGACCAGCGGATACCCGGCCGACACCCCCCGCGTCATCTGGGTCCGCACCCCCTTCTCCACCGACGGGATGAACTGGCGCGGCACCACCCCGCCGACGATCCGGTCCACGAACTCGAACCCCGCGCCGGGCGGCAGCGGCTCCACCGTGATCCGGCAGATGCCGAACTGGCCGTGCCCGCCGCTCTGCTTCACATGCCGGCCGAGCCCCTCCGCTGCCCCGCCGAAGGTCTCCCGCAGCGCCACCCGCAGCTCGACGGTCTCCACCTCGACGCAGTACCGGGTGCGGAGCCGGTCGAGCAGGACGTCCGCGTGCGCCTCGCCCAGGCACCACAGGACGAGCTGCCTGGTCTCTGAATTGTTCTCCAGCCGGAGCGTGGGATCCTCGGCGACCAGCCGGTTGAGCGCCTGGCCCAGCTTGTCCTCGTCGGCCTTGGAGACCGCGTTGATCGCGACGGGCAGCAGCGGCTCCGGCATGGTCCACGGAGCCATGAGCAGCGGCCGGTCCACGGCCGAGATCGTGTCGCCGGTCTCGGCGCGCACCAGTTTGGCGACCGCGCAGACATCGCCCGCCACGCAAGCGTCCATCGGCCGCTGGGTCTTGCCGAGCGGCGAGGTGATCGCGCCGATCCGCTCGTCGACGTCATGGTCGGCATGGCCGCGGTCGGCGAGCCCGTGCCCCGACACATGGACGGTCAGATCCGGCCGCAGAGTCCCGGAGAACACCCTGACCAGGGAGATCCTGCCCACATAAGGGTCCGAGACCGTCTTGATCACCTCGGCGAGCAGCGGCCCGTCCGGATCGCAGGCCAGCCCCGCCACCTCCACGCCGTCAATGGTCGTGACGGGCGGCAGCGGATGCTCCAACGGCGACGGGAACGCCTGCGTGACGACCTCCAGCAGCTCCGCCATCCCCACGACGGTCCCCCCGGACACCCCATGCGGGACGGCCGTCGCCAGCACCGGATACAGCCCGCCCGCCGCGACAGCCCGCTCCAGATCGGCGATCAGCTCCGCCGCGTCCAGCTCCCCACCCGCCACATACCGGTCCATCAGCGACTCGTCTTCGGACCCCTCGATGATCCCCTCGATCAGCGCAGCCCGCTCCCCGGCCGACAGCTCCACGAGCGCCGCATCCGGCGCCCGCTCCACCCGGCGCCCCGACCCGTAGTCGTAGAACCGCTCCGACAACAACCCCACCAACCCGCCGCCCACCGGCAGATACAACGGCACCACCCCACCGCCGAACGCCCCCCGGCACTCCGCCAAAGCCCGCCCGAAATCCCCCCGCGCCAGATCGACCTTGGTGATGACGACGGCCCGCGGCATCCCCACCGCCGCACACTCCTCCCACAACATCCGCGTCAACCCATCGACACCATCGACCGCCGACACCACGAACAACGCCGCATCCGCACCCCGCAACCCCGCCCGCAAATCCCCCACGAAATCCGGATAACCCGGAGCATCCAGCAGATTGACCCGGACCCCGCCGAACTCGAACGGCGCCAACGCCAACCCCACCGACCGCCCCTGCCGCACCTCCACCTCATCGTGATCACAGACCGTCGAACCGTCCTCGACCCGCCCCGCCCGCTGCACCACCCCCGCCGCCACCAGCAGCGACTCCACCAAAGTCGTCTTCCCTGCCCCCGAATGACCCACCAACACCACATTCCGCACCCGCGCCGGCCGACCCGCCCCCACACCCCGGCCGACCCCGCTCCGCTCCGCCATGACGACGCCTCCTCCACATCGAGGGAGAATGTGAACACGCCCGCAAGTGACGGGCGTCACACCCGTCCCCCCCACCCTCCGCCCACCGGTTGCA
The DNA here is from genome assembly GCF_054778695.1 of Actinocorallia lasiicapitis. Lineage (NCBI taxonomy): Bacteria > Bacillati > Actinomycetota > Actinomycetes > Streptosporangiales > Thermomonosporaceae > Actinocorallia > Actinocorallia lasiicapitis. The sequence continues at coordinate 20,192 of NZ_BAAGZI010000048.1, read as the reverse complement.
CTGGTCAAGGCCCGCAGGTCGGGGTGTGGTGCTTGCTACAGCTGGAATGACAGGTCGGGGCACTACGATGGCTTGGCCCTGATCTCGAAGTTTGGAACACGATGCTCAACCGCCTGCGGCCCGCGCTCTCGCGTGTGGTGACGCCGATCGGCAAGGCCCTCGCACGGACCGGAGTGACGCCCAACGTCATCACCGTCACCGGGACCGTCGGGGTGGCGACGGGCGCCCTCGTCTTCTACCCCCAGGGCGAGCTGTTCTGGGGAACCGTCGCGATCACGGCGTTCGTCTTCTTCGACATGTTCGACGGGGCGGTCGCCCGCGTCACCGGCAAGACCGGAGTGTGGGGCGCGTTCCTCGACTCCACCATGGACCGCGTCGGCGACGCCGCGATCTTCGCCGGGCTAATCATGTGGCTGACCAGCGACGCAGGCCGGGACACCCCGCTGGCCTACCTGGCGCTCTACTGCCTGGTGGCCGGAGTCGTCATCTCCTACGCCAAGGCGCGCGCCGAAGGCCTCGGCATGGAATGCAACGTCGGCATCGCCGAACGCTCCGAACGTCTGATCATCAGCCTGGTCGGCGTGGGCCTCGAAGGGCTCGGCGTCCCCTACGCGCTGTACACCGCGCTGATCCTGCTCGCGGTACTCAGCACGATCACCGTGGGCCAGCGGTTCAGCGTCGTCTACAAGCAGGCCACGGCCCGCACCGAGGAGACCGTGTGACCGACGTCAAGGCCCCGGCCGGAGACCTGCCCGAAAGCCCGGCCGTCAAGGCCCCCGGCGTGAAGGAACTCGCCGCCGACAAGGCGTACGCGATCGGCTGGTCCCTGGTGAAGCGGCTGCCGGAGCCGGTCACCCGGCGGGTCTTCGCGAAGATCGCCGACCGGACGTGGAAGCAGCACGGCAAGGGCGTCCGGCAGCTCGAACGCAACCTCGCCCGCGTCCTCGGCACCGCACCCGACGCCCCCGAGGTGCGCGCGCTCAGCCGCAAGGCGATGCGCTCCTATCTGCGGTACTGGCTGGAGACCTTCCGGCTGCCGGTGCTCAGCGAGCGCAGGATCTGCGACGGGATGCACGTCACGGGCCACGAGCAGATCCACGCGGCCGTCGCCGCGGGCCGCGGCGTCGTCCTCGCGCTGCCCCACATGGGCAACTACGACCACGCCGGCGCGTGGCTCGTCTACGAGGGCCATCCGCTGGTCACCGTCGCGGAGCGGCTGAAGCCCGAATCGCTCTTCGAACGGTTCGTGGCCTACCGCGAATCCCTCGGATTTGAGATCCTTCCCCTGACGGGCGGAAGCGCCTCGTCGTTCGGGATCCTCGCCCGGCGGCTGCGCGAGCGCAGGGTGATCTGCCTCGTCGCCGACCGCGACCTCACCTCGACCGGGGTGGAGGTCGAGTTCTTCGGCGCGACGGCCCGGATGCCGGGCGGGCCCGCCGCCCTCGCCGTGCAGACCGGCGCGGCGCTGCTGCCGGTGACGCTGTGGTTCGACGGAGACGACTGGGGGGCCCGTGTCCACGCCGAAGTCCCGCTGCCCGAGCAGGGCGCCAGGCCCGAGAAGATCAAGACGATGACGCAGGCGGTGGCCGACGCGTTCGCCGAGGGCATCGCCGCCCACCCCGAGGACTGGCACATGCTCCAAAAGGTGTGGGTGGAGGATCTGAGTTGAGGATCGGCATCGTCTGCCCGTACACGTGGAACGTGCCGGGCGGCGTCCAGCAGCACATCCGTGATCTGGCCGAGGCGCTGATCGCGCTCGGCCACGAGGTCTCGGTGATCACCCCCGCCGACGACGACGCCCCGCTGCCCTACTACGTGGTCTCGGCCGGACGCGCCGTGCCCGTCCCCTACAACGGCTCCGTCGCCCGGCTGTCGTTCGGGTTCCTGTCCGCGGGCAGGGTCCGCCGCTGGATCCGCGAGGGCGAGTTCGACGTCCTGCACATCCACGAGCCGGCCGCGCCGAGCCTCGGCCTGCTGGCCTGCTGGGCCGCCGACGGCCCGATCGTGGCGACCTTCCACGCGTCCTACGAGCGGTCCCGCGCGGTCAGCGTGTCCGCGCCGATCCTGCAGAGCGCACTGGAGAAGATCACCGCCCGGATCGCGGTGTCGGAGGCCGCCAGGAACACCCTCGTGGAGCATCTGGGCGGCGACGCCGTGCTGATCCCCAACGGCGTCACCACCGAGCGGTATGCGATGGCCGAGCCGCTGCCCGGCTGGCAGCGCAGGAACGGCGAGTCGGGCGGGACTCAGGCGCTGGGCTTCCTCGGCCGGATCGACGAGCCGCGCAAGGGCCTTCCGGTGCTGCTCAAGGCGTTCGAGATCCTCGGCAGGGAGCGTCCGGGGCTCCGGCTGCTGATCGCCGGTCCCGGCGACGTCGACGACGCCCTGGCCCGGGTCTCGCCGGAGCTGCGCGACAGGGTCGTGATCCTCGGGATGGTCTCGGAGGACGACAAGGTCCGCGCCTACCATTCCGTCGACGCGTTCGTCGCGCCGAACCTGGGCGGCGAGTCGTTCGGGATCGTGCTGACGGAGGCGATGTCGGCGGGCGCCCCGATCCTGGCCAGCGACATCGAGGCGTTCAGCCGGGTCCTGCAGGAGGGCCGCGCGGGCGTCCTGTTCCCGGTCGGCGACGCCGAGGCCCTGGCCCGCGCCGCGGGCGACCTGCTCGACGACCCGGCCCGGCGCAAGCTCCTGTCGGCGGAGGCCAGATCGGCGGTGCGCGCCTACGACTGGTCGACGGTCGCCCGCGACGTCCTGCGGGTCTATGAGACGGTCGTCGACCACTCCGGCGTTGTGGAGTCGGCTTCCTGATGGGCCTCGTCGATCTGCTGTTCTGGCTGGGGATCCTGTTCCTGCTGGGCACCTACATCTCCTGGCGCGCGGGCCGGCTCGACCGGCTGCACGCCCGTGTCGACCTGGCCAAGGCCGCCCTGGACGCCGCCCTGGTGCGCCGTGCGGCCGTCTCGCTCGAGCTCGCGGCGTCGCGGCTGCTCGATCCGGCGACCAGCCTCGTCCTGGCGACGGCGGCGCACCAGGCCCGCACCGCCGACCCCGACGGCCGCGAGTTCGCCGAGTCTGATCTGTCGCGGGCGCTGCGCGCGGTCGTCCACCAGCCGGAGTTCCGGATCACGATCGAGGAGAAGTCCAACGGCCACTCCCTGATCGAGGAGCTGGACGCCGCCGCCCAGAAGGTCGCCTTCGCGCGCCGCTTCTACAACGACGCCGTCTCGGCGACGAGGATCGCCCGCCGCAGGCTGCTGGCCAGGTTCCTGCCGCTCGCCGGCCGGGCGCCGATGCCCGAGTTCTTCGAGATCGACGACGTCGCGCCCTGAGCTCCGGCTCGTGGGGCCGTTCCTCCGTCGATGCCGTAATTCCGATAGGTTCGTCCGGATCCATGGCTCGGGGCGAAGGGAACCTCTCGGTGGAAGCACTGTCGCGGCGGACGTTCACGATCACCCTGGCGGGGTTGGCCGCGGGGGCCGCGGGCTGCTCCTCGGACGACAAGTCGCCCGGCGGCGGCCAGAGCCCGCCCTCCGCTGACGGCGCCGTCACGCCCAGCCCCACCAAGACCGGGATCGACTACCACCCCTTCACCGGCAAGCAGAAGGGCCGCCGCAACCGGGTCCTCGCCGTGAAGATCGACAACACCCGGCCGGCCCATCCCCAGGAAGGGCTCCGCTCCGCCGACATCGTCTATGTCGAGCAGGTCGAGGGCGGCGAGACCAGGATCATGGCGATCTTCTCCTCGACCTACCCCAAGCGCGTCGGACCGGTCCGCAGCGCCCGCATCTCCGACCTGCACATCCTCCGCCAGTTCGGCAAGCCCGCCCTGGCCTTCTCGGGCGTGCAGAGCAAGATGAAGCCCCTGATCCGCAAGGCGCCGCTGTACGACATCTCCCAGGACAACGGCGGCAGCGCCTACTACCGCTACTCCGGCGGCAAGCCCGGCGGGCGCAGCGCCCCCTACAACCTGTTCGGTGACGTCAAGGGCTTCCTCCGGCAGGCGCCGAGGGCCAGCAGGCCCAAGGACATCGGTTTCCGCTTCGGCGAGGCCCCCGAGGGCGGCAAGCCGCTCAAGCAGTTCACCGCCCGCTGGCCCGCCGAGAAGCTGACCTTCACCTGGAGCGCCGCCCAGAAGCGCTGGCTGACCTCGCACAACGGGCAGCCGAACGTGGCCGTGGAGGGCGGGGTGCTCGGCGGGGAGACCGTCGTGATCCAGTTCGTGAAGACCAGCCGTTCCCGCTTCCACGACTTCCTGGGCTCCTACACGCCCTATCTGCACACCGTCGGCAAGGGCCGCGCCGTCGTCCTGCGCGACGGCAAGGCCTGGGAGTGCACCTGGTCGCGGCCGAGCGAGGACCACGGCACCACCTTCAAGACCAGGGCGGGCGAGCCCATGACCTTCGCGCCCGGCCAGGTCTGGGTGGCGATCGTCAACAACGGCAAGCCCTTCATCCCCTAGCCGGGGGCCTGGTGGACCGACCTGAACACCGCCTGTCCAGGGTGTAAAGGGATCCTGACCAGACCTGACACAGTGGCGGGTCGAGGACGGGGCTGAGCAGGGAATATCATGGAGTACGACATAGCCGTCGTCCGTGAGGAAAACACCCGTGACTTCTACCCCTGACAACGCCGTCGGCACCGCCCGCGTCAAGCGCGGTATGGCCGAGATGCTGAAGGGCGGGGTGATCATGGACGTGGTCACGCCCGACCAGGCCAAGATCGCAGAAGACGCCGGTGCGGTCGCCGTCATGGCCCTCGAGCGTGTCCCCGCCGACATCCGGGTCGAGGGCGGCGTCTCCCGCATGTCCGACCCCGACATGATCGACGGCATCATCGAGGCCGTCTCCATTCCGGTCATGGCCAAGGCGCGTATCGGCCACTTCGTCGAGGCCCAGGTCCTGCAGTCCCTCGGCGTCGACTACATCGACGAGTCCGAGGTCCTGACCCCGGCCGACTACGTCAACCACATCGACAAGTGGGCCTTCACCGTCCCCTTCGTCTGCGGCGCCACCAACCTGGGCGAGGCCCTGCGCCGGATCACCGAGGGCGCGGCCATGATCCGCTCCAAGGGCGAGGCGGGCACCGGCGACGTCTCCAACGCCACCACCCACATGCGCAAGCTCCGCGACGACATCCGCCGGCTGTCCTCGCTGCCCGAGGACGAGCTGTACGTGGCGGCCAAGGAGCTCCAGGCCCCGTACGAGCTGGTCAAGGAGATCGCCCAGACCGGCAAGCTGCCGGTCGTCCTGTTCACCGCGGGCGGCATCGCCACCCCGGCCGACGCGGCGATGATGATGCAGCTCGGCGCCGAAGGCGTGTTCGTCGGCTCCGGCATCTTCAAGTCCGGCAACCCGGTCCAGCGCGCCGAGGCGATCGTCAAGGCCACCACGTTCTTCGACGACCCCGACGTCATCGCCAAGGTCTCCCGCGGCCTGGGCGAGGCCATGGTCGGCATCAACGTCGGCACCATGCCCGAGGCCGACAAGTTCGCCGGCCGCGGCTGGTAGCCGCGAGCCCCGGCGGTGCGGCCGCAAGTCAAGCACCGCATTCCCCTCCCGCTCGGCAGCGCCGAAAGTTACGCTGGCCCTGGCTGTTCCTAGGGGTGGGAATCTCAGCCAGTGAGGGGACAACGGGCTATGGGGTGGTCGGTCGCACTCGCGTGCGCGAGCAGCGGAGAGCCCGGGCGGATCTTCCGTCCCGGGCTCGTCCTCGACGCGCCCGCGGCGCTTGACCTCGCGCGGCGGCTGTATCCGGCGGCGATGGTCGAGGAGACCGGCGACACCGTGCTGGACTTCGCGCTCTGGCCCTACCAGGACGAGGTCTTCATCGGCGCCTACCCCGACGCCCTGGTCGTCTGCGACCGGCGGCTGTTCTGCCTGGACGACGAGGCACGGCACGTCGCGGACTCGATCGCCGCGGCGCTGCCCGACGCCGACTGCGGCGTCCTGGTCCTGCACACCATGGTCGGCGGCTGCTGGTTCCGCTGGTACTCCCGCGGCGTGCTGAAACGCGACGTCTATGTGACGGCCGAGGACGGTGTCGTCGTCGACCAGGGGGAGCGGCTCGACGTCGAACTCCCGTACTGGAAGCCGATCGACGGGGGAGCGCCCGACGTGCCGCTCCCGTTCGACCAGGAGCAGTTCGGCCTGGATCTGGCCCGGCAGCTCTTCGGCCGGGATCTCGCCGACCGCGGGGAGGACGGTTTCCTCCCGCTGGAACTGCCGCTGCGCCGGTTCCGCCTCGGATAGGGGAAGATCACGGGGCGCGCGGAGCGTTCTAGACTTCACCCATCCGCGTGTTTCGAAAGGTCCTTTTCCTTGTCTGTCGTCATCGGAGTCCTCGCCCTGCAGGGCGACGTCCGCGAGCACGCCCGCGCCCTGGAGGCCTGCGGCGCGCAGACGGTCAACGTCCGGCGGGCGTCCGAGCTCGAGCAGATCGACGGCCTGGTCATCCCCGGCGGCGAGTCGACCGCCATGTGGAAGCTGATGCGCGCGTTCGACCTGCTGGAGCCGCTGCGCAAGCGGATCGAGGGCGGGCTGCCCGCCTACGGCTCCTGCGCCGGCATGATCCTGCTGGCGGACCGGATCGTCGACGGCATGAACGGCCAGGAGACCATCGGCGGCATCGACATGACCGTCCGGCGCAACGCCTTCGGCCGTCAGGTCGACTCTTACGAGTCCACGATCGAGTTCGCGGGCGCCCCCCTGGAGGCGGTCTTCATCCGCGCGCCGTGGGTGGAATCGGTCGGCGAGGGCGTGGAAATCCTCGGACGAGTGGAGTCCGGCGGCCGTGCCGACGCTATCGGGGCCGGTAGGATCGTCGCGGTTCGGCAGGGCCGGCTGATGGCCACCGCCTACCACCCTGAACTCACCGGGGACCACGGTGTCCACCGGTATTTTGTTGATCTTGTTCGAGAGTCGGCCGCGGCCGGCGAGTCGAAGGACGAGGAGTAACTGCATGTCCGGGCATTCCAAATGGGCGACCACCAAGCACAAGAAGGCGGCCCTGGACGGCAAGCGGAGCAAGCTCTTCGCCAAGCTGATCAAGAACATCGAGGTCGCGGCCCGGGTCGGCGGCCCCGACCCCGACTCCAACCCCACCCTCTTCGACGCCATCTACAAGGCCAAGAAGAACTCGGTGCCCAACGACAACATCGAGCGCGCCCGCAAGCGCGGCGGCGGCCTCGAGGCCGGCGGCGCCGACTGGCAGACGATCATGTACGAGGGCTACGGCCCCAACGGCGTCGCTGTGCTGATCGAGTGCCTCACCGACAACCGCAACCGCGCCGCCTCCGAGGTGCGCGTCGCGCTGACCCGCAACGGCGGCTCGCTCGCCGACCCGGGCTCGGTGTCGTACATGTTCAACCGCAAGGGCATCGTGATCGTGCCCAAGACGGGCACCACCGAGGACGACCTGATGCTCGCCGCGCTGGACGCCGGCGCCGAGGACGTCAACGACCTGGGCGAGAACTTCGAGGTCGTCTCCGAGGCCGGTGACCTCCTCCCGGTCCGCAAGGCCATCCAGGACGCCGGGATCGACTACGAGTCGGCCGAGTCCTCGTTCCTGCCGACCATGCAGATCGAGCTGGACGCCGACGGCGCCCGCAAGGTCTTCAAGCTGATCGACGCCCTCGAGGACAGCGACGACGTCCAGAACGTCTGGGCGAACTTCGATCTCCCCGACGACGTCGCCGCCGAGCTCGAAGCGGACGACTAGGCCCAGCTCCGCCGCCGCGCCGTACGCCCTTGTGGTGTGCGGCGCGGTAGGGTTTTCGCGAACAAACGTTCTAGCGATCTTCAGGGAGCGGCCCGTGCGGGTGCTGGGAGTGGACCCGGGGCTGACCAGGTGCGGGGTCGGGGTCGTCGACGGGACGGCCGGTTCTCCGCTCACCCTGGTGCACGTCGGAGTGATCCGCACGGGGGCCGACGAGGAGCTGGCGCTCCGGCTGGTGGGGATCGAGCGCGGTATCGAGGCCGTCCTGGACGAGTTCGCGCCCGAGGCCGTCGCGGTGGAGCGGGTGTTCGCCCAGCACAACGTGTCGACGGTGATGGGCACGGCGCAGGCCGCGGGGATCGCGTTGCTGTGCGCTGCGCGGCGCGGGCTGCCCGTGGCGCTGCACACGCCGAGCGAGGCCAAGGCCGCGATCACCGGCAGCGGCCGGGCCGACAAGGCCCAGGTCGCGATGATGGTCACGCGCCTGCTGCGGCTGAAGGAGGCGCCCAGGCCCGCCGACGCCGCCGACGCGCTGGCCTTGGCCATCTGTCATGTGTGGCGCGGGGGAGCGGTCTCCAGGCTCGCCCTCGCCCAGCAGAAGTACCGGAGGGGTGGGGCATGATCGCCTTCGTCAGGGGCCGGGTCGAGGCGACCGGGCCCGACCAGGCCGTCGTCGAGGTCGGCGGGGTGGGTCTCGCGCTGCTGTGCGCGCCGGGCACCCTCGCCGGGCTGAAGGTCGGAGAGGAGGCCAGGCTGGCCGCCTCGCTGGTGGTGCGCGAGGACTCCCTCACCCTGTTCGGCTTCGCCAGCGACGACGAGAAGCTGATGTTCGAGCTGGTGCAGTCGGCCAGCGGTGTCGGCCCCAAGGTCGCCCTGGCCATGGTCGCGACCCACTCGCCCAACGCGATCCGCCGCGCCGTCGCCACCGGCGACAGCAAGGCGCTCACCCTGGTGCCGGGGATCGGCCCCAAAGGCGCCCAGAAGATCATCTTGGAGTTGAAGGACAAGCTGGGGCTGCCCACGGGCGGCGCTGAGGAGCTGCCGGTGCCGCGCCAGCGCGTCCAGCCGTGGAAGGAGCAGGTCGCGGCGGGCCTGCAGAGCCTCGGCTGGCCCGCCCGCGAGGCCGAACTGGCCGTCGCCGCCGTGGCCGACGAGCTGGACGGCGAGGAAGTGCCGCCGATCCCCGAACTGCTGAAGTCGGCGCTGCGTAAGCTGAGCCGCCCGTGAACGAGGAGCGGCTGGTCTCCGGCGAGGCCTGGATCGAGGACAACGCGGTCGACAACGCGCTGCGCCCCAAGAAACTGGACGATTTCGTCGGGCAGGAAAGAGTCCGCGAGCAGCTCTCGCTCGTCCTGCACAGCGCGCTGCGCCGCGGCCGCACCCCGGACCACGTGCTGCTGTCGGGCGGGCCCGGCCTCGGCAAGACCACCCTGGCGATGATCATCGCGGCGGAGCTGGGCAAGCCGCTGCGGATCACCAGCGGCCCCGCCATCGAGCGCGCGGGCGACCTGGCGGCCGTCCTGTCGACGCTGTCGGAGGGCGAAGTCCTGTTCCTGGACGAGATCCACCGGATGGCCCGCCCCGCCGAGGAGATGCTCTACCTCGCGATGGAGGACTTCCGGGTCGACGTCATCGTCGGGAAGGGCCCCGGCGCCACCGCGATCCCCCTGGACATCGCGCCGTTCACGCTGGTCGGCGCCACCACCCGCGCGGGGATGCTGCCGGGCCCGCTGCGCGACCGGTTCGGGTTCGTAGCACACATGGACTTCTACGACCCCGCCGAGCTGGAGATCATCGTCAAGCGCTCGGCGGGCCTGCTGGGCGTCCGGATCGACGACGAGGCCGCCGCCGAGGTCGCCTTCCGCTCCCGTGGCACGCCCCGTATCGCCAACCGGCTGCTCCGCCGCGTCCGCGACTACGCCGAGGTCAGAGCCGACGGCGCCGTCACCCGTGAGCTCGCCCGCAGCGCCCTGAAACTCTACGAGGTCGACGAGCAGGGCCTCGACCGCCTCGACCTGGCCGTCCTGCGTGCCCTGCTGACCAAGTTCGGCGGCGGCCCCGTCGGCCTGTCGACCCTGGCCGTCTCGGTGGGCGAGGAGCCGGAGACCGTCGAGGTGGTCGCGGAACCCTTCCTGGTCCGCCAGGGCCTGCTCGCCCGCACCCCCCGGGGCCGCATCGCCACGCCCGCCGCCTGGACCCACCTGGGCCTGACCCCACCGCACGTCCCGGGCCCGTCCACCGCCACCCTGTTCGACGTGACGCCCGACACGGACTAGCCTGCTGCACACGGTCCGGGTGGCCGGGAACTCCACGGCGCGCTGAATCGTCACGTCGTTGCCGGTGCGGTTCGCACTCTCTAAAATCCGGGACCGGCAACGAGCCGAACCGATCTAGAAATCAGGACGTCATGATTCTCGCAGCCGAGTCGCAGGGCAATGCTCTTGTGTCTTTCCTTCCGCTGATCCTCATCGCGGTCGCGTTCTACTTCTTCTTGATCCGCCCGCAGAAGAAGCGCCAGCAGGACCAGCAGAAGATGCAGGCCAGCCTCGCGCCCGGCACGCGCATCGTCACCGCCGGCGGCATCTACGGCACCGTTCTCGACAACGACGAGGGCGACCTGCTCCTCGAGATCGCCGAGGGTGTCGAGATCCGGATCCTCGCGCAGGCCGTGATGAAGGTCGTCGAAGAGGTCGAACTGGTCGACGAAGAAGACGAAGGCGAGTCCGAGGACACTTCCGAGGACACGAACAACGTCGAGCTCGAGAAGACCGAGAAGACCGTCGACAAGGCCTGAACGGCCGACCAAGGGAAGAATTGACGACCAGTGGCGCCTAACAAAAACGTCCCCAACCCGGTGCGCACGCTGCTCACACTCCTCGGAGTGATGGCCGTGCTCACCGCTGTGATGTTCATTCAGGGGCATCCGACCCCGAAGCTCGGGCTCGACCTCGCCGGCGGCACGACGGTCACGCTGACCGCCGAGACCGCGGCCGGTAAGGCGGCGCCAGAGGCACAGATGAACGAGGCGGTGAAGATCATCCGCGACCGTGTGAACGGCAGCGGACTCACCGACGTCGACGTCCACAAGGAAGGCGACAACCAGATCGTCGTCTCCGTGCCCGGCAACGAGACGGAGACCAAGGAGATCGTCGACCTGGTCAGCACCGCGGCGCAGATGCAGTTCCGCCAGGTGCTGGTCACCGCGCCGGCCGCCGCCTCCGCGGCGATCCTCCCGACGCCGACCGCCAGCGGCAGCGCGTCGCCGAAGCCCTCGGCCTCCGCCGCTCCGTCCGCCTCCGCGTCCCCGAGCGCGTCCAGCACGGCGAAGAACCGGGCCCTTTCGGAGGCGTTCGCCGCCCCGACCCCCACCCCCTCCAAGAGCGCTTCCCCCAAGGCGACGACCAGTGCCTCGGTCCCGCCGGCCGCCGTCGAGGACGGCCTGAACTACAGCAAGGTGACCGACAAGCAGGTCGTCGAGCTGTTCAAGAACACCACCTGCAAGGCGGGCCCGCCCGGCGAGCAGGTGAAGGGTGCGTCCGACGAGAAGGCCAAGTTCGTGGTCGCCTGTGACGTCGAGGGCAACGAGAAGTTCATCCTCGGCCCGACCAGGATCCTCGGCACCGAGGTGTCGGACGCCAACGCGCAGGCCCCCGACCTGCAGAACAACATCAACGGCTGGCAGGTCGCCCTGGCGTTCAAGGGCAAGGGCGGCGAGGAGTTCGGCAACCTGACCAAGGAGGCCGCCGCGGCCTACGCGACGGGCGCCGGTACCCCCGAGTCGCGGATCGCGATCGTCCTGGACGGCCGTGTGGTCTCCGCTCCCGAGATCAACCAGGGCGCCATCCTCGGCGGCCAGGCCACGATCTCCGGTGGCGCCAGCTTCACCGAGGACTACGCCAGGAACCTCGCGCAGTCCCTGAAGTACGGTGCGCTGCCGATCCAGTTCCCCGAGGCTCTGCGGACGACCGACAAGATCTCCTCGTCCCTCGGCGCCGACCAGCTCCGCGGCGGCCTGATCGCCGGTGCGATCGGTCTCGGCCTGGTCGTGCTCTACTGCCTGTTCTACTACCGGGCGCTCGGCGTCGTCGCGGTGGCCTCGCTGGCCGTCGCGGCCGCGATGACCTACGTCTCGGTGGTCATCCTCGGCGAGAACATCGGGTTCCGGCTCTCGCTGCCGCACATCATCGGTCTGATCGTCTCGATCGGTATCACCGCGGACTCGTTCATCGTCTACTTCGAACGCATCCGTGACGAGTTGCGCACGGGCCGTCCGCTGCGGCCGTCGGTCGAGGTGGCCTGGCAGCGGGCCCGCCGCACGATCATCGTCGCGGACGCGGTGACGTTCCTCGCGGCGCTGGTCCTGTACTTCCTCGCCGTCGGCGGGGTCAAGGGCTTCGCGTTCGCGATGGGCCTCACGACCCTGATCGACGTGATCGTGGTCTTCTTCTTCACCAAGCCGTTGGTCGCGCTGCTGGCGCGCCGGGACTTCTTCGCCAAGGGCCACAAGCTCTCCGGCCTCGACTCCCACCGGCTCTCCAAGCCGACTCCGGTCGCCCGACTGAAGCGCCAGGAGGTCTGATGTCCAGCGGAATGCTCCAGCGGTTCGTCAAGGGCGAGCTGTCTGCCAACATCGTCGGCCGGCCGAAGCTCTGGTACGCGATCTCCGGCGGTCTGATCATCTTCTCGATCCTGGGTCTGATGATCCGGGGCCTGAACCCGGGCGTCGAGTTCACCGGCGGCACGGTCTTCACGATCGAGTCCTCGGCGGCCTCGATCAGCCAGGCGCACGACGTGGTGGCGCCGAAGCTGCCGCCCGGCGACGAGGCGATCATCCAGGAGACCGGCAAGAACATCCGGATCACCACCGGTTCGCTGACCAACGCGCAGCAGGCCGAGGTCACCGAGGCGCTCTCCCAGGAGCTGAAGATCCCGTCCGCGGAGATCAGCGCCCAGTCGGTCGGTTCCTCCTGGGGTAAGGACGTCACCCAGAAGGCCTGGCAGGCCCTGATCGTCTTCATGATCCTGATCGTGGCCTATCTGGCGGTGGTGTTCGAGTGGCGGATGGCCGTCGCGGCGATCGTCGCCCTGGTCCACGACCTGATCATCACGGCGGGCATCTACGCCTGGTCGGGTTTCCAGGTCACCCCGGCGACACTGCTCGGCTTCCTGACGATCCTCGGTTACTCGCTCTACGACGCCGTCGTCGTGTTCGACATGATCAAGGAAGTCACCAAGCCGCTCAACGAGAAGTCGAAGATCACCTACAGCACCGCCGCCAACCAGGCGCTCAGCAGCACCCTGGTGCGTTCGCTGAACACCTCGCTGGTCGCGATCCTGCCGGTGGCCTCGATCCTCTTCATCGGCACGATCTTCCTCGGGGCGGGCACGCTCAAGGACCTGTCGCTGTCGCTTTTCGTCGGCATGATCGTCGGCACCTACTCCTCGATCTGTGTGGCGACCCCGCTGCTGGTCCAGCTCAAGGAGCGGGAGCCGATGTACAAGGAGCTCGCGGCCAACGTGGCGCGGCGGGCCGAGCGCAAGGGCGCGGACGACGACACCGAGGACGGCGCGGAGGAGGAGGCACCGTCGGGTGCCACCGCCGCCGCGGTCGCCGCCCCGGCGGGCAAGGCCGGTCCGACCGGGCCGCGCAACCAGCCCAAGCGGGGCCCGCGCAGCAACCGGCGTCCCTAGGCGCGATCAGTTAAGTGCGATCATCGAAGGTGTGCACGATCCGTGTGATCGTGCACACCTTCGCCGTTTGACGGAGGTAGGAACGTGGCGCTGCGGCAGCTCATCGACGGACTGGTCAGGGACGTCCCCGACTATCCGAAACCCGGGATCGTCTTCAAGGACATCACCCCTCTTCTGGCCGATCACGACGGGTTCGCCGCCGTGATCAAGGCGCTGGCCGACCACGCGCACGGCCCGATCGACAAGGTCGTCGGGCTGGAGGCGCGGGGGTTCATCTTCGCCGCGCCCGTCGCGCTGGCGCTCGGCGCCGGATTCGTTCCCGTCCGGAAATCCGGAAAGCTCCCATCAGAGACGTATGCGGCGACCTATGATCTGGAGTACGGCACCGCGACGATCGAGGTCCACCGGGACGCCTTCGCCCCCGGCGACAGGGTCCTGATCGTCGACGACGTGCTGGCGACCGGGGGCACCGCTGAGGCGGCCGTGTCGCTGGTGCGGCGGACAGGTGCAGAGGTGGCCGGTCTGAGCGTCCTGATGGAGCTGAGCTTCCTGAGCGGACGGGAACGGCTGGGGAATCTTCCCATCGAATCCCTTGTTACGGTCTGACATGGGCGAGGTATTCGGGCATCCCGCTGGGCGAGCCCGATAGACTAGGCCTTTAACCAGGGAATCGTTACGCGACGAGGAGGCTGGGTGCCCGGTGAGACGGCGGCGACGGAGATAGTCGCGGCGCAGACGGGTCCTGACGTGGAGACCGCTCCCGTGCCCTCGGCGCGCCCAACCGCCTCTTCGGATTCACCCGCCCCGCAGGAGCCCACGAAAGCGGACGATTCCGCGCCGGCCGCGCCGCGTCCGGCTGCCTCGTCGGGGGCGGCGCCGTCCTCGATTCCACCGTCCGCGGCACGTGTGCGCCGACGGCTGGCCCGGCTGGGCGCCCAGCGTGGACCCACTATGAACCCGGTGCTCGAACCCCTGATCAAGACGGTCAGGAACACCCATCCCAAGGCCGACGTCCGGCTGATCGAACGCGCCTATGACGTCGCGGCGCACTACCACCGCGACCAGAAGCGCAAGTCGGGCGACCCGTACATCACCCATCCGCTCGCCGTCACGACCATCCTGGCCGAGCTGGGCATGGCCACCGAGACCCTGTGCGCGGCCCTGCTCCACGACACCGTCGAGGACACCTCCTACACGCTGGAGGAGCTGCGCGGCGACTTCGGCGACGAGATCGCCGCCCTGGTCGACGGCGTCACCAAGCTCGACAAGGTCAAGTACGGCGAGGCGGCCGAGGCCGAGACGGTCCGCAAGATGGTCGTGGCGATGGCCCGCGACATCCGCGTTCTGGTGATCAAGCTCGCCGACCGGCTCCACAACATGCGCACGCTGCGCTACATGCCTCGCCACAAGCAGGAGAAGAAGGCCAGGGAGACCCTGGAGATCTTCGCTCCGCTGGCGCACCGGCTGGGCATGAACACGCTCAAGTGGGAGCTCGAGGACCTGGCGTTCGCCACCCTGTACCCCAAGCGGTTCGACGAGATCGCCCGGCTGGTCTCCGAACGCGCGCCCCGGCGTGACGTCTTCCTTCAGGAAGTGATCGAGAACGTCTCCGGCGACCTGCGCGAGGCCCGGATCAAGGCCACCGTCACCGGACGGCCCAAGCACTACTACTCGATCTACCAGAAGATGATCGCCCGCGACTGCTCGTTCGACGACATCTACGACCTGGTCGGCATCCGGGTCCTCGTCGACAGCGTCCGCGACTGCTATGCGGCGCTCGGCTCGATCCACGCGCGATGGAACCCCGTCCCCGGACGGTTCAAGGACTACATCGCGATGCCGAAGTTCAACATGTACCAGTCGCTGCACACCACCGTCATCGGGCCCGAGGGCAAGCCGGTCGAGCTGCAGATCCGCACCTGGGGGATGCACCGCCGCGCCGAGTACGGCGTCGCCGCGCACTGGAAGTACAAGGAGGAGACGGTCGGCGGGCGCAAGGCCGCCGACATGCAGTGGCTCCGCCAGCTCCTCGACTGGCAGAAGGAGACCGCCGACCCGGCCGAGTTCCTCGAGTCGCTCCGCTTCGACCTGTCGGTGTCGGAGGTCTTCGTCTTCACGCCCAAGGGCGACGTGATGGCGCTGCCGCAGGGCGCGACCCCGGTCGACTTCGCCTACGCCATCCACACCGAGGTCGGGCACCGTACCATCGGCGCCCGCGTCAACGGCCGGCTCGTCCCGCTGGAGTCGACGCTCGACAACGGCGACTCCATCGAGATCTTCACGAGCAAGGCACAGGACGCCGGGCCGTCGCGGGACTGGCTGGGCTTCGTCAAGTCCGCCCGGGCACGGAACAAGATCCGGCACTGGTTCTCTAAGGAACGCCGCGACACCGCGATCGAGTCCGGCAAGGAATCGATCGCCCGCGCGATGCGCAAGCAGAACCTGCCGCTCCAGCGGATGATGTCCGGTGAGGCGCTGCTCGCGCTCGCCCGCGACCTGCGTTACCCCGACGTGTCGTCGCTGTACGCGGCCGTCGGCGAAGGCCATATCGCCGCGCAGTCCGTGGTGCAGAAGCTCGTCCAGGCCCTCGGCGGGGTCGAGAGCGCCGAAGAGGACCTCGCGGAACTCGCCATCCCGACCAAGCGCCGGGCCCGGCGTGCGGGACCGGTCGGCGACCCCGGCGTGGTCGTGGCGGGCGACTCCGACGTGTGGGTGCGGTTGTCGCGCTGCTGCACGCCGGTGCCGGGCGACGAGATCGTCGGTTTCGTGACGCGCGGCAGCGGGGTCTCGGTGCACCGCACCAACTGTGTGAACGTCGAGGCGCTGAAGACCCAGCCCGACCGGCTCATCGACGTCAAATGGTCGCCGGGCGAGGACTCGGTCTTCCTGGTCGCGATCCAGGTCGAGGCCCTCGACAGGCCGCGGCTGCTGTCGGACGTCACCCGGGTGCTCTCCGACCACCACGTCAACATCCTGTCGGCGACGGTCGCCACCACCCGCGACCGGGTCGCCACCAGCCGCTTCACCTTCGAGATGGGCGACCCCAAGCATCTCGGTCACGTCCTCAAGGCCGTCCGCACCATCGACGGCGTCTACGACGTCTACCGCGTCAACAACGGCACGAGCTGATGCGTCTGGATCTGGTGACGCTCGTCGTGACGGACTACGACGCGGCGATCGCCTTCTTCACCGAGGCGCTCGGCTTCACCGTCGCCGAGGACTCGCCGTCCCTCACCAACGACGGACGTCCGAAGCGCTGGGTCGTCGTCCGCCCGCCCGGCGGCGGCACCGGACTGCTGCTGGCCCAGGCCGACGGCCCCGAGCAGGAGGCGGCCGTCGGCGACCAGACCGCGGGCCGGGTCGGTTTCTTCCTGCGCGTCGACGACTTCGCCGCCGCGCACGCCCGGATGCTCGGCCACGGAGTCGAGTTCCTGACCGAACCCCGCGCCGAGCCCTACGGGACGGTCGCGGTGTTCAAGGATCTTTCCGGCAACAAATGGGATCTGCTCGGCCCCGCCTGACCCGCTCAGCCGAGCGCGGGGAGCCCGTCGATGCTGGCGGTGTTCTTCTGGACGCGGTACTCGACCAGCTCCTCCGGGCTCTTCCGGCCGGCCCACTCCTTCAGCAGGTCGCGGGGAGCGGTGAGCTCCATGAACGGCACGGCGTAGCCGCAGGAGTCCGCGACCCGGTCGAGCTCCGCCACGATGATCGCCCGGACGCTCGGGTTGTCGGCGGGGAACAGCGCGGCCAGCTCGTCCCAGCCGGGCCCGCCGGGCAGGACCGCGCGTCCCGTCCCGTACAGCCGGAGGATCTTCGGGGACCGCTCGAACGAGCAGAACATGAACGTGATCCGCCCGTTGTCGCGCAGATGGGCGATGGTCTCGGCCCCTGATCCGTTCATGTCGAGGTAGGCGACGGTGCGGTCGTCGATGATCGCGAAGGTCTCGGTGTAGCCCTTGGGGGAGAGGTTCACATGGCCGCCCTCGGACGGCGCGGTGGCGACGAAGAACATCGGCTGCTGCTCGATGAACCGGCGCAGCCCGGCGTCGAGCTTTTCATAGATCTTGCCCATTCCGTCACGGTATCCGACTGGATGCCGGACTCTGTAGGTGGTCCATGGCCGCCGCGAGGTCCTGGACCGCGTGCATAATCTCCTCGAACCGCGCGATGCCCAGCACGTCGGTGAGCTGTTCGGCCAGCTCCCGGTGGCCGGGGTCGATCCGGGACACCGCCGCCCGGCCCTCGCCGGTGGGGGCGAGGAGCTTCGCGCGGGAGTGGGCCGGGTTCGGCCGGTACTCGGCCAGCCCCTTGTCGACCAGCAGATCGGCGACGCGCTGCACGCTCTGCCGGGTGATGCCCATGGCGCGGGCGATCCCGGCCACGGGCAGCGGTTCGCCCAGGACGGCCCCGAGCACCTGCCACCAGGCGGCCGGCAGCCCGGCCGGGCGGGCCAGCCGCTCGGACGCCTCGAGGAACTGGCCGTTCAGCCGGAAGACGGTCGGGGCCGTGCCCGACAGCAGCTCGGCGGGGTCAGTGCTCGCCACTGCCGGCCGCCATGAGGATCGGGAACGCGGAGGCGTCGGAGTGGGCGAACAGCCGGTACCAGGCGTCCAGGACTTCCGGGGTGTACAGGTCGAGCGTCGCGAAGATCTCGCGGGCGAACTCGGTCTGCGAGGTCGCGCCCGCGGTGATGACGCCCCCGTCGGTGACGGCCCCCTCCTCGCGATAGCGCGCGCCGCCCGCATACCCCGACGCCGCCAGATAGTCGGCGACGCTGCTGGTGTGGTCCCGGTCGTCCAGCAGCCCCTCGGCGGCCAGCCCGAACGTCGCCCCGCAGATCGCCGCGACCGGCACCCCCGCCTCGACGAACCGCCGGGCGGCCTTCGCGAACGCGGTGTTCCCGCCGAGGTCCCAGGTGTCCGCGCCGCCCAGGATCAGCATCGCGGAATCGGCCGGATCGAGCTCGTCGAGGGCGAGGTCGGGCACGACCCGCAGGCCGCCCATGGTCGTCACGGGCTCGGTGGTCGCTCCGACCGTCACGATCTCGTAGCGCCCCGGAGTGTGCTGGAAGTTCCCGTTCCTGATGTGGGCGACGGCGTGCCCGATCTCCCAGTCGGCGAGGGTGTCGTACAGGGCCACATGAACCTTCTCGATCTCCATAGACAGTATCCTGTCAAAACGACAGCATACTGTCAATCCCCTCGATCGAGCTCAGCAGCCGGGGGCAGGAGCGCTCGCCGGGAGGGCGGCGGCCACCTGGATCTCGGCTTGGTAGATGCCGGGCGCGTCCGGGTTGGCCTGGGTGCTGACCGCCTTCACGAACGCGCGGGTGTCGTTGGTGAGCCGTAGTCGGGCCGCAGCGCCTGGTGAGAATCCGCTCGGCCGGGTGAGCGCCTCGGTGACCGGGGCGCCCAGGAGATCCTCGAGCTCGTCGCGTAGCCATTCGGGCAGGTCGGGCCAGTCGATGCGTCGGCCCTGCGCGGGTGGTGCCACCTCGGGTTCGCTCATCGGGCCATGATCGCATCGGGCGGGGGACGGGCCGAAGGGGTTTTTGGGTCCGCGCTATCGTGTCGGCGGGGATGGAGGTGGGTCCGGTGGCTGTTCAGGCCGTGCGGCTGCTGACTTTCAACACGCTCTTCAAAGGTGCGGTCAGGGCTCGGATGGGGCTGCTCGGTGGGGTCCTCGCCGGGGAGGAGCATGACGTCGTCTGCCTGCAGGAAGTGCTCAGCCGAGGGAATCTGGCGTTGGCGGCCCGCTCGTTTCCGCACGTCGCCGTTTCGCCGGGGCCCGTCCCGCGCGGCGGGCTGGCGATCCTGTCCCGCTGGCCCGTCCAGGAGGTGCGGTTCGTTCGCTACCCCTGGAGGCGGCCGGTGCGCCCGGAATGGGCGATGCGCAAGGGTGTTCAGATCGTTCGGCTGACGCCGCCCGGCGGCGACGCCCTGTATGTGGCCAACACCCATCTGTCGGCCAACCGCGACGAGGTCTGGGCCGCGCCCAACCGGTACACCCGGCTCCAGGCCGTCGAGCTGGACCGGCTGGCGACGGCCCTGGAAGCACTCGACCCCGACGTCCCGCTGATCGTGGCGGGCGACTTCAACATCCCGCACGACGCGCCCGTGCTGGCGGGCTTCGCGGCGCGCCTCGGCCTGGTCGTGGCGGGCGGCACGGCTCGCGAACCGACCTTCCGGGGCACCTCGCTGGCGCTCGACCACCTCCTCACCAGGAACGCGCCGGTCACCTCCTTCGAGCGGCGGCTGGAGGCTCCGGTGCGGCCGCCGTCCGGCGAGCCCGTGCATCTGTCCGACCATCTGGCGCTGGCGGCGACCGTCGTGCCCGGAGGTCAGCCGAGCCTGCGCGCCCGGAGCACCGAGTCGTAGAGCGTCCGGTCATGACCGGGCGGACCCGCGACCGTGCGGGTGGGGGAGTCGGTGGTGATCGACCAGGTGGACGGGTCGAGCGTCGCCGCGAGCTCCTCCGCCGTGACGTGCACCTGCGGCTCACCGTGCCCGTGTCCGTGCCCATGGCCGTGCGGAGGCGGGCGGTGATCGACGATCAGCAGGATTCCGCCGGGCGCGACGGCGGCCGCCAGCCGCCGCGACAGATCGTCGCGCGGACCGGCCGGGTGGACGTAGTGCGCCGTGACGAGCCCGAAGCGACCGGCCGGGGGAGTCCAGGACGTCAGATCCGCCTCGATCCAGTCGATTCCGGCCGCGGCGGCGGGCTCCAGCCGTGCGGCCTGCTCGCGCGCGCGGTCCAGGGCCGCGCCGGCGATGTCGACGGCCGTG
>NZ_BAAGZI010000047.1:0-24628 GCF_054778695.1 Actinocorallia lasiicapitis | reverse complement strand
GGAGGGGGGCGGGGAGGAGGGGGGCCAGGGCGGCGGCGGTCAGGGTCGAGGGGAGGTCGGCGGGGACCAGGAGGAGGGTTCGGTCGGTGAGTGAAGGTGGGGGGTAGTGGCGGGGGAGGTCGAGGATCGTGAGGTCGTGGGTGGTTCTGGCGGTGGCGAGGACGGCGGTGAGGACGGAGAGGGGTGGGGTCGTCGGGGTTGAGTGGTGGTGGGAGAGGACGGAGACGCCGTTGTAGGTAGGGAGGGAGGTCAGCGCGGTGTGCGGGAGACGGCCGCGCAGGGTCGCCAAGTCGGGCCAGCGCGGGCCCGGCGCTTGCTCCAGGCCGAGCAGGATTTCCAGGCCGCAGGAGTGCGGGTCGGCGTCGATCAGGAGCGGGTTGAGGCCGTGGCGGGCGGCGGTCTCGGCGAGGGTGGCGGCCAGCACGGTGGCGCCGGCGCCGCCTCGCGCGCCCGTCACCGCGACGACCCGGCCCTGAGGCGACGGACGGGCGGCCGACGACAGCAGCTCGATCAGCCAGGGTTCGGCGGCGGGAAGGACGGCCAGCCGTTCGGCACCGACCTCGACCAGCCGGCGATAGGAGTCGAGGTTCTCCGCTCGCGTCACCAGGACGACGCCTGGCCTGCGGGGATAAGAATCCAGCGGTAAATCAATACCGAGAAGTATCAAAGGGGCATCGTGCCAGTGGGCGTGAGTGGGAGCCCGGGGAACGGCGAGTTCCACCGAGGCGGCCGCGGCCAGCCGGAGCAGATCATCGGTCAATCCCGGATCCCGGGAGAGAAGCAGCGCATTCATAACGCCCACCCTGCCCCACCACCCGCAAGACCGTTTTTCAGGCTGTGGATAACACCGGACACACGACGACCCCCGCAGGGGGGGAGAGCGGGGGTCGTCGCGACGGTCCGGCTCCGGGGGGGTAGAGCCGGCCCGTGTCCAAGAAAGTGCGGGGGGCGCGAAGCCGACTACGGCTCCGTCCTCAGTGCCAGTCTAGGCAGATACAACATATGCTGCCCGATCGTCGAGAGATCCGTCGAGGATCGGACTTGATACCCGGTGAGCTTTTTCTCACCAGTCGAGAAGGATCATGCTGCGTCCCGGCGGCGGACGGGTAGATCTTTTCTCGATTCCAGCCTCACGGACAGTGATCGAATTGGCGTCGCCTACCGTTCGGTAATGCGGCCTCGTACTGCGGGAAACCGGATGGCGAAGGCACAGGAACGGTCGTGCGGAGAAGGCGCGCGGAACGTCCGGAGAATGAAGAAGGGGCTTGTCAGACGCCGAAATGAGGCGTACACAAGAAGCACGGACGAGTTGTCCGGGCACGGCACCCAGGCACCCACGCGCGACCAGCCGCGGGAGGCGCGTCGAGACGGGCTTGACCCGGTCCGACGATACAAGTTGCACGCATGGTAACCGGGAGTGACGTGACTGCGGTGGCGTTTCCCCTTCGGGGGAGACGCCACCGCTACATATAGGGAAGTTCTAACCGCGCTGCATGGATTCGCAGATCGCCTGCGAATCGCGGGCTCCGACGACGATCGCGGAAGCGCAGTGCTTCACCCAGCCGGCCACCCCGTCGGCGGTGCCGGAGTAGTAGCCCTCGAGCGCGTCCTTGTAGTCGAGTTCGGCGTGACCGATCTCGGGGGAGACGAGGGTCTTCGGGTCGAGGCCGCGGGCGATCAGGGTGAGCCGTTCCGCGGCCCGTGCGACGAGGCCGTCGGCGACGCCGAAGGGACGCAGTGCCATGATCTCTCCGTGCACGATCGCGCCGACCACGACCGCGGGCGCCTGCGACGGCGACGTCAGCAGCGACGCCAGCCCCGACAGCCGGGCCGCGACCTCGGCGGGATCGGGCGAGCCCGACTCGCGGGGCCGGCCGAGCAGGTCGTCGGCGACGACGTCGCGCGCGCCGAGGACGTGCAGCCTGGCCAGCACCTGGGGCGGTGCGACCTGCCAGGTGCCGAGCAGCGAGCCCAGCTCCTGGGAGATCCGCAGCGAGCCCTGGACCAGCGGATGGACGGCTTTGCCCGACCGCACCTCTTCAAGGTGGGCTTCGGCGCCTTCGAGCGCGGCCGAGGCGCGGGCGCCGCGCAGCAGCGATTCGGTCGACACCTCGGGGCTCTTGCGCCGCAGCATCCGGTGGCCGCGGAGCCGGTCGACGGCCTTGCGCGCGTCGTCGCACGCTTCGGGAACACCGGGGAGCTGGGCCACCTGCAACAGAGCGTCAGTCACGGCCCTGAGGGTACACAGCGTGCGTAAGTGGGCCGCGTCACATACCATCTGTAAACAATCTTTCAAGTAAGCGCATACTTGAACGCCGAACAGGCACACCGGTTTAGTGGAAGTCCCACCCAGAGGGCGCGAGCGAAGGAGCAACACCAGTGAGCCAGGAAGCGCTGTCGAACCTGCTGTCGGAGAACCGCAGGTTCGCCCCCCCGCGCGAGCTCGCGGCCGCGGCCAACGTCACCGAGGAGGCCTACGCCGAGGCGGCCGACGACCGGCTGGCGTTCTGGGCGAAGCAGGCCGAGCGCCTCGACTGGGCCAAGCCGTGGGACCAGGTCCTCGACTGGAGCAACCCGCCGTTCGCGAAGTGGTTCGTCGGCGGCGAGCTGAACATCGCCTACAACTGCGTCGACCGGCACGTCGAGGCGGGCCGCGGCGACCGGGTGGCCTTCTACTGGGAGGGCGAGCCGGGCGACTCCCGCACCATCACCTACGCCGACCTGCAGAAACTGGTCAACCAGGCCGCGAACGCGCTCACCGAACTGGGTGTCGGCAAGGGCGACCGGGTGGCGATCTACATGCCGATGATCCCCGAGACGGCCGTGGCGATGCTGGCGTGCGCCCGGCTCGGCGCGACCCACAGCGTCGTGTTCGGCGGTTTCTCGGTCGACGCGCTGAAGACCAGGATCGAGGACGCGCAGGCCAAGCTCGTCATCACCGCGGACGGCGGCTACCGGCGCGGCGCCCCGAGCGCGCTGAAGCCCACGGTCGACCAGGCCGTCACCGACACGGTCGAGAACGTGCTCGTCGTGCGCCGCACCGGCCAGGAAGTCGACTGGACCGACCGCGACGTCTGGTGGCATGAGCTCGTCGACCGCCAGTCCGAAGAGCACACGCCCGAGGCGCACGACGCCGAGCACCCGCTCTTCATCTTGTACACGAGCGGTACGACAGGAAAGCCGAAGGGCATCCTGCACACCACCGGCGGCTACCTCACGCAGGTCTCCTACACCCACCACGCGGTCTTCGACCTCAAGCCGGAGACCGACGTCTACTGGTGCACGGCCGACGTCGGCTGGGTGACGGGCCACTCCTACATCGTCTACGGGCCGCTCTCGAACGGCGCGACGACCGTCATGTACGAGGGCACTCCCGACACTCCGGGCAAGGGCCGCTGGTGGGAGATCATCGAGAAGTACAAGGTGACGATCTTCTACACGGCGCCGACCGCGATCCGCACGTTCATGAAGTGGGGCGACGACATCCCCGCGCGGTCTGATCTGAGCAGCATCCGGGTGCTGGGCAGCGTCGGCGAGCCGATCAACCCCGAGGCCTATGTCTGGTACCGGGAGCACATCGGCGCGAACAAGGCGCCGGTCGTCGACACCTGGTGGCAGACCGAGACGGGCGGGATCATGATCAGCCCGCTGCCCGGCGTCACCCACGGCAAGCCCGGCGCGGCGATGCGTCCGCTGCCCGGGATCTCCGCGGACGTCGTCGATGAGAACGCGCAGCCGGTTCCGGACGGTTCGGGCGGATTCCTGGTGCTGAAGGAGCCGTGGCCGTCGATGCTCCGCACGATCTGGGGCGATGACGACCGGTTCGTCAAGACCTACTGGTCGCGCTGGGACGGCCTGTACTTCGCGGGCGACGGCGCGAAGAAGGACGCGGACGGCGATCTGTGGCTGCTGGGCCGCGTCGACGACGTCATGCTCGTGTCGGGCCACAACATCTCGACCACGGAGGTCGAGAGCGCCCTGGTCAGCCATCCGCGCGTCGCCGAGGCGGCCGTGGTCGGCGCGGCTGACGCCGTCACCGGCCAGGCGATCGCCGCGTTCGTGATCCCGCGCGGCGAAGGCGACGTGGACGTCGAGGACCTGCGCGACCATGTCGCGAAGACCCTCGGCCCGATCGCCAAGCCCCGCCAGATCCTGGTCGTGCCGGAGCTCCCCAAGACCCGCTCCGGCAAGATCGTCCGCCGGATCCTGCAGGACATCGCCGAGGGCCGCCAGATCGGCGACGCCACCACCCTCGCCGACGCCGGCGTCATGGACCACATCAAGAAGGCCCTCAACCTCTAGAAGACCGCCCCGGGTGCGGCGGCCCCGAATCCGCCGCACCCCACCCCTTATTTGACGATCCGTGCCCCCACCCCCCAGCATCGTCCCAGTGATCAAATGCGCCGCCGAGAAATCCACTCGCCGCGGCCGCCCCAGGCTCCCCAGCCCACCCGGCCTGCTCAGCACCCACCGAGCAGCCGCAGGACCTCCGCGTGAGATCCCGATCCCGGGGTAGGACGATCTTGATTCGCGCCATCGGCGGCGGGTTCGAAGGGATGCAGGGTGCGGCGACTGGCTTCGGCTTTTCCGGTGGAACCGACGGTCCGCCATGCCCGGAATCTGGCGGAGGCGCTGCGGACGGAGACGATCGGCGGCATCGTCATGCTCGCCGCGACGATCCTGGCCCTGATCTGGGTGAACAGCCCCTGGTCGAGTTCGTACGAGGCGTTCAAGGGCTGGGAGTTCGGCCCGTCCTGGTTCCATCTGTCGATGGCACATCTCGCCGCCGACGGCCTGCTGGCGATCTTCTTCTTCATCGCCGGGCTGGAGCTGCGCGAGGAGCTGACCCACGGCGAGTTGAAGCGGCTCAGTGACGCCCTTCTCCCGGTGATGGCCGCGGTCGGCGGTGTGATCACCCCCGCTCTGATCTTCCTGGCGGTGAGCGCCGGAACCGCGGACGCCCTGAAGGGCTGGGCGATCCCGACCGCGACCGACATCGCGTTCGCGCTGGCCGTCCTGGCGATCACGTTCTCGAACTGCCCGCCGCCGCTCCGCGCGTTCCTGCTGACCCTCGCGGTCGTCGACGACCTGATCGCGATCATGATCATCGCGCTGTTCTACTCGGCGAGCATCAACTTCCTGATGCTGGCGGCCGGCGCGGTCCTGATCGCGGTCTACGGGCTGCTGCAGCGGCGGGGCGTCCGCTCCCCCTGGATCTATGTGCCGATCGGGATCGCGGCGTGGGCGTTCGTCTACAAGTCGGGCATCCACGCGACCGTCGCGGGCGTCGCGCTCGGCCTGCTGACCAGCCCCGCCCCCGACGACTCCCCCGACGAACTGCGCTCGAACGCCGAGGAGACCGACCATTTCCTGCGGCCGTTCAGCGCCGGTTTCTGTGTTCCGTTGTTCGCGTTCCTCAGTGCGGGCGTTTCGCTCAGCCCGTCGACCATCGGCGCGGTGTTCACCGACCGGATCGCCCTGGGTGTGATCTTCGGGCTTGTCGTCGGTAAGTTCTTGGGCGTCTTCGCAGGCGCGTACGGCGCGGTGAAACTGGGCTTCGCCCGCCTCGGGGACGGCCTGCACTGGCGGGACCTCGCCGCCGTGGCGATGCTCGCGGGTGTCGGTTTCACCGTTTCGCTGCTCATCGGCGATTTGGCCTACACGGGAACGGAACATTCGGAGAGAGTGACCACTGCGGTCCTCATCGCCAGTCTCGTGGCGTCGCTGTGTGCGGCGGTCGCGTTCCGGTTCCGGGTCCGGGTGCACGCCCAGGAAGGGAAGGAGTCCCATGACCACCTCTGACATCGAGGGCCAGAGCGTCGGCGAACTCGTCGCCAACGCCACCGGCACCGTCTCCAAACTGGTCCGTTCGGAGATCGAACTGGCCAAGATCGAACTCAAGGCCGAGGCCATGAGGGCGGCGATCGGCAGCGTCATGTTCATCGTCGCCGGGCTGCTCGGCGTGATGATCGTGATTCTCTGGTCGATCGCGCTGGCGTTCGGCTTCGTCGCGCTCGGCATGTGGACGTGGGCGGCGTTCCTGCTGGTCGGCGGGTTGTACCTGCTGACGGCGGCGGGCTGCCTGTGGTTCGGCTACCTGAAGGTCAAGAAGATCGGCAAGCCGAAGCGGACGATCCAGACCCTGCAGGACAACGCGAAGCTGTTCAAGCGCACGAAGTCATGACCGCCGACCTCGCCGGGCCCTGGACGCACCGCGACGTCAGCGCCGGGGGCACCCGGTTCCACGTGGCCGAGGCGGGCGAGGGTCCGTTGGTCCTGTTCCTTCATGGTTTTCCCGAGTTCTGGTGGAACTGGCACCACCAGCTCGGGGCGTTCGCGTCCGCCGGATACCGGGCGGCCGCCGTCGACCTGCGTGGCTACGGGGCCAGCGACAAACCACCCCGCGGCTATGACCTTGTCACCCTCGCGGGAGACGCCGCGGGGCTGGTCAGGGCCCTCGGCGAGGCCAACGCGATCGTTGTCGGACACGACTGGGGCGGGCTGCTGGCCTGGACGATGGCCGTCTACCACCCGAAGGTCGTGGCACGCCTCGTCGCGGTGTCCGCGCCGCACCCGCTGCGGCTGCGGCAGTCGCCCCTCACCCCGTGGATGGCGCGGACGGCCGCCTTCCAGGTTCCGGTCTGGCCGGAACGGAGACTCACCAAGGACGACGGCGCGTACGCCGCCGGCCTGCTGGCGGAGTGGTCGGCCCCCGGTTGGCCGGACGACCGGACCGAACGCCACGTCAGGGACGCCGTGCAGATCCCCGGCGTCGCCCATTCGGCGCTGGAGTACCACCGCTGGTTCCTGCGCTCGGTGCCCCGCCCCGACGGTATCCGGTACGCCCACCGGATGGCGGCGCCCGTCCAGGCGCCGACCCTGCATCTGCACGGCGCCCTCGACCTGGCGCTCCCGCCGTACACCGCCCAGGGTTCGGGCCGTTACGTCGAAGCCCCCTACACCTGGACGCTCATCGAGGCCGCCGGCCACTTCCCGCACGAGGAACGCCCGCACGCCTTCAACGAGGAGCTCCTCGGCTGGCTGGCCCGCTGACATGCCCGGCCGCGACCGCGACGCCGAGGGCAGGCCCCGCAACGCCCGCCCGCGCGACGCCTACGGCCGTCCCCTCCCCCACGGCGAACCGGGCGTCCCGACCACTCCGGACGATCTGCTGCTCGGCCCGGCCGAGACCCTCGAGGAGGCCCGCCGCCTGCTCGAGGAGGACCGTCCGTTCCACGCCCACGAGGTGCTCGAAGCCCGCTGGAAGACCTGCCCGGCCGAGGAACGTCCGCTCTGGCGGGCCCTCGCGCAACTCGCCGTCGCGCTGACCCATCTCCGCCGCGGCAACCCCAAAGGCGCCCGAACCCTCCTAGAACGCTCCCAGCAAGGTCTCCACGTCTACCGGGGCCCGTCCTACGGTCTGGACCTCACCGCGATCATCACGGCCGCCCAGCACCTTCCTGAACGCCCGGACACTCCGATCCCACTGAGCTGATCCGACCGGTGGTCATTCGGCGCAGCGGCCGGTGTTGACGGGCTGGGTGGCCGACTGCCCGGCCGTCGCGTCGGGTGCGACCTCTGCGGCTGTCAGCGCGTACCCGGTGTTCCGGTCGCTGAACGCCGCCGCGAAGATCACCCCGTAGACCCGGCCGTCCTTGGCGAGCAGCGGGCCCCCGGAGTTGCCCGGCTCGACGGTCCCGCGCAGCGCGTAGATCTCACGGGTGACCTGGTCGGCCCGGTAGATGTCGGGGCCCTTCGCCTGATGCTTGGAGCTGATCTTGGCGGCGCGGACCGTGTAGGAGTGGTTCTTGGGGAACCCGGCGACGACCGCGGGGTCGCCGCGCTGGGCGTCACCGCTGAACTGGAGCGCGGGCGCCCGCAGGCCCGGCGCGTAGACGACCGCGATGTCCCGGGCCGAGTCGTAGACCACGACGTGCCCGGTGGCCGACCGCCCGTCGGGGAACTGGATCCGCAGCTCGCCCTCGGTGCCCGCGACGACGTGCGCGTTGGTCATGATCCGGCCCTTCGAGAACACGAACCCCGTGCCCTCGATCCGGCGGGAGCACTCCGGCGCCGTCCCGATGATCTTGACGATGCTCTCGTCGGCGTGGCGGAGCCCCGGCGAGGTCAGCACAGACGCGTCCGGCGGCCCGACGTCGACCAGCGGCTCACCGCCCAGCCCGCTGAACACCTTCGGGAACTCGGTGCGGTTCACGAACCCCTTGAACGATCCGGCCCACTCGCCGATCGCCGACGGCATCGCGTCGTCCACGCCGTTCAGCACGGTCGACTCGTTGACCTGCCGGTTCAGCCAGATGAAGTTGGTCGGCTGGAGCAGCACGAGCCCGATGAACCAGACCACGAGCAGCAGCGACGCCACGCTGACGACCGCGCCGCCCGCCGCGTCTGCGGCCCGCGCGTTGCTGCCCGTCACCCGGTTGCGCAGCACCGCACCGGCCGAGGAGGCGATGAGCTGACCGAACGTGGCCGCCAGGAACGCCACGACGATCGCCAGCAGCGCCTGCTGTGCCTGGCCGTCGACCACCGACTTGACCAGCGGGGGCGCGATCACCACGCCCAGCACTCCGCCGCCGACGAAGCCGACGAAGCTCAACAGACCCACCACGAAGCCCTGCCGGTACCCGGAGACCGCGAAAAGCGCGACGAGTACGAGCAGGATCAGATCGAGGACGTCCAACACCGCTTCAAAGTACAGGGCGGAAGCGGGTTTCCGAGTCGCCTGGACGGAGGAGATGGTGACCCGGCGTGTCACCTTCTCGACTGATATCAGCCTCGGCGGGCCAGATTCAGCGCCTCGGGGGGAAGTTCGACGATCTTCTCCTGGTCCCAGGGGACCGCCCAGCCGCCCAGTTCGAGCAGGTTGCTGAGCAGCCCCGCCGTGAACCCCCAGACCAGCATCGACCGCACTTCGAAGGCCGGTCCGATGAAACCGCCGGGCCCGCGCAGCGAGATCCGGTTGGCCGGATCGACCAGCTCGGCGAGCGGCACCCGCGTCACGGAGGCGACCTCGCCGGGGTCACCGGGAGCGACCGCGCACGGCTCATGCCACCAGCCGGCCACCGGAGTGATCCGGAAATCGCTCCGCGAAAGGTACAGCTCGGGCAGGACGTCCAGGATGGTGACGCCTTCGGGGCGGACCCCCGTCTCCTCCTGCGCCTCGCGGAGCGCGGCCGCGACGGGGCCGTCGTCCTCGGGGTCAATCGCGCCGCCGGGGAACGCGGGCTGGCCCGCGTGCTTGTTCAGGGTGGCGGCGCGCTCCAGCAGCAGCACGTCGGGGCCGTCGGGGCCCTCGCCGAACAGGATCAGCACGGCCGCGGGACGCGCGGACGGCGCCGGCCTGAGGAACGCGGGCACTTCCGACAGCGGGGCACGCTCCCGGAACCGATCAAGCCAAGTGGGAATCACTCCAGACCTCCGGCCCCCCACCCTAGGCAAGCCGCGTCACCGCTCGCGTCCCGGGGCCGTCCCCCGTTCGAGAACTGGACGTGCCGTCTACTTGACCGTAGGGTCAATTAACCGATCGGTCAGGATAGCTGAGGAGCTCGACGTGGATACCGTGCGCTACCTGTGGGAGACCGCCCAGAACCCCATCCTGTATGCCCTTCCGGTCTTCGCCGTCTGCATCGCGATCGAAGCGGCCTTCTACGCCTGGGAGGCGAAGAACGATCGCCGGGCGGCCGAGCAGAAGGGCTACCTGGCGATCGACACCCGCACGTCGCTCTCGATGGGCGTCGGCGCGCTGCACTTCCAGATCATCTTCAAGATCCTCAGCCTCTTCGTGTTCGCGCTCCTTTACGAGAAGGTCGCGCCCTGGCACCTGCCCACCGACAACGTTTGGTTCTGGATCGGCCTCGTCGTGGTCGTCGACCTCGCCTGGTACTGCAACCACCGCTTCGGCCACGAGGTCCGCATCGCGTGGGCCGCCCACCAGGCCCACCACTCCAGCGAGTACTTCAACTTCGGCACCGCGCTCCGACAGAAATGGAACCCGTGGTTCGAGTTCCTCTTCTGGGTGCCGCTGCCGCTGCTCGGCGTCCCGCCGTACGCGATCTACTGGGTCTTCGGCGCCAACCTCGTCTACCAGTTCTTCAGCCACACCGAGCGCGTCGGCAAGCTCTGGAAGCCGATCGAGCTGGTCTTCAACACCCCGTCGCATCACCGGGTCCACCACGGCTCGGACGCGATCTACCTCGACCGGAACTACGGCGGCATCCTCATCATCTGGGACCGCCTGTTCGGCACTTTCCAGGAGGAACTGCACACGCCGAAGTACGGCCTGACCTACCAGGTCGACACCTACGACCTGGTGGAGCTCCAGTACGGCGAGTTCCGCCGCATCGCCCGGGACGTCAGGGCCGCCAACGGCCTGCGCGACAAGCTCGGCTACACCTTCGGCCGGCCCGGCTGGGCTCCCGCCGACCGCGCCCCGGCGAACCCGGAGCCCGCCGTAAGGTGAGGGCGTGACCGCCCTCGCCCGCTCCGCCGGCACCCCCAAGCTCTCCCGCGACGTGCGGGAGCGGCAGGTGCTCGACGCGGCCGCCCACGAGTTCGGCACCGCCGGCTACGGCGCGGCGTCACTGGCCGCGATCGCCGACCGGGTCGGGGTGAGCAAGGCCCTGGTACTCACCTACTTCGGGTCGAAGGAAGCGCTCTATGTCGCCTGCGTGGAGCGGGCGGGCGAACCGCTGGTCGAGGCGATCGAACGGGTGATCACCACACCGCAGCCGCCGCGACGCATGGCCGAGGCGACCCTGGCCGCGATCTTCGCGACGCTGGACGGGCGCCCGCACGACTGGAACGTCATCAACGACCGGTCGCTGCCCAAGGGCGGCCCGGGCGCGGAGGCGTCGGCCCGCGTGCGACGGACGATCGCGGAGCAGGCCCGCCGCGGAGTCGAGCGGCTGGCCGACTCGCCCGTCGTCCGGGACCGCGACGATCTGGCGATCCTGACCGAAGTCTGGATGAGCGCCGTCACCGCCACAGTGAACTGGTGGCTGCGCCACCCCGAGCGCACCGCCGAGGAGATGGCCGAACGGAGCGCACGGGTCCTGGCGGTCGTGACGGGCGCGGCCCCCGGCTGACGGCCGCGGTCAGGGCTGGGGTTTCATGGCGGCGAAGCTCCGGTCCCTGACCAGCTTCTCGGCGACCTTCGGATCGGTCGGCCCCTCCCCGTAGGACGGGCAGTCAACGGCCAGCGGGCACGCCCCGCACGCCGGACGCTGCGCGTGGCACCGCCGCCGCCCGTGCCAGATCAGCCGCTGCGACAGATCCGTCCAGTCCTTCCTCGGGAACAGCTCGGCGACCGCCGACTCGACCTTGACCGGATCCTCCTCCTCCGTCCACCCGAACCGCCGCACCACCCGCCCGAAATGCGTGTCCACCGTCAACCCCGGCACCCCGAACGGTTCTCCCGTTTCAGGATCACGTGCGTTCCCCAAAACGACATTGGCCGTCTTCCGCCCGACTCCCGGAAGCCTGACCATCTCCTCAAGCGTCCGAGGCACCACACCGCCGAAGTCGTCCCGCAGCGCGACCGACAACCCCATGATCGACTTTGTCTTGGCCCGGAAGAACCCGGTCGACTTGATGATCTCCTCGACGTCCTCCGGGTTCGCCGCCGCGAGATCCTCGGGCGTCGGATACTTCGCGAACAGAGTCGGCGTCACCAGGTTCACCCGGGCATCGGTCGTCTGCGCCGACATCACCGTCGCGACCAGCAACTCGAACGGGCTGTTGAAGTTCAGCTCACAGTGAGCGTCCGGATAGGTCTCCGCGAGCTCCCGGCCCATCCGGCGGGCCCGGCGGACCAGGCCCAGGCGGGTCTCGTTCTGGAACCGTTTCGCGCGCTGTCTCGAGGTCGCCTGCGTCGCCATGACGCCAGGTTAGACGCACGCACTCCCCTCCCCGCCTCGCTTCCACCGATTTCACCGCGCCACCAGTGATCTTCCGGGTGACTGCGTAAACTCGGGTTCATGACCGCTGCCGCACCGGAGCCCACCTCTCCCGTTCCTCCGGCGAAGGATCTGAAATCCATCCGGACGGCCCTGCTGCCCGAGGATCTCAGCGACTTCGACTCGGGGCTGCGCAGGGCGCTGAACACCGCGGCCGACCACCTCGATCTGGCACCCGTCCACGAGTTCATCGAAGCCTGGTGGCGTATCGCCGTCTCCTCAATGGACCCCGAGCGGCACCGTACGGCCCGTCGCGACGCCGAAGCCCTCCTCAGGGGAGAACCGGTCCACACCGTCGACGCCACTGAGCTGATCCGGCGACGCCTCGCCGACCTCAACCGGTGATCTACCACGTCGAAGAGACCGAGGAAGTCCTCGCCGAACTCTCTGCCCTCCCCGCCGATGCCCTCACCGCTTACCTGGAGCTGAGAACCGCTCTGGAGCTCACTCCCTGGAGCGGCAACCAGTACAACCCCGACAATCCGGCCGGTGCGAACATGCGCACGCAGCCCTTCGGCTCGGGACACGGCCTGGCGATCTATGTCATCATCGAACACCCCGAGCTGGACGAACACCGGGTCGTCATCACCCGAACCACCTGGATCTAAGCCGTGGCCGGCCCGAGCAGAGAACGCCTGGAAGAGATGATCGCCGAGGCGGTCGTCGACTGCTACACCGACGACGAGGCGATCACCGGTTTCGCCACCATGATCGAGGACCACCTGAGAACCCCATTCACCACTTGCGTCCTGGGGATCGAGGTCGTCGTCAAGAAGATCGAGCAAGCAGCAGACAACGGGATCGTCGCCGTCTGTGCCGCCGGGCGGATACGGCAGCGCATCGGCCTTCTCGATCTGCCCCTCCCAGAGCCGCCACCGGAGGGAGCCGAATGGATCACCGCGTACCGACACTGGCTACGAGGATTACATGAGCAGCTACGAGTACTACGAGTTCGTGGCCGTCGACCAGCCACTGGACGCACGGCAACGCAGCGAACTCCGGGCGTTGTCGACCAGGGCACGGATCACTTCTACGAGCTTCGTCAACGAGTACCACTGGGGCAGCTTCCGCGGCGATCCGCACACCATGATGGAGCGCTACTTCGACGCGCACCTGTACCTCGCGAACTGGGGCACCCGGATCCTCATCCTCCGGCTCCCCCGCGCCGCCCTCGGACTCACCATCGCCCAGCGGTACTGCGGCGGGCACAACGTCGCCACCTGGGCTTCAGGCGATCACGTCTTCCTCTACCTCTCCTCCGAAGAGGAAGAGGAGTACTGGGAAGAGGACGGCGAACACCGCCTCGGCGGAATCGTCGGCCTCCGCACCGAGATCGCCTCCGGTGACCTCCGGCCCCTCTACCTGGCCTGGCTCCTCGCCGTCCAGAGCGGCGAGATCGACGACGACGAGACCGAACCCCCCGTCCCAGCGAACCTCGCAACCCTCAGCGCCGCCCAACGCTCCATGTCCGACTTCCTCCGCCTCGACGACGACCTCCTGACCGTCGCCGCCGAAGCCAGCCCCCACCTGGTCTCAGACGAGCCGACCGACGCCGAATACACCGCCTGGATCGAGCTCCTCCCTGCCGAAGACAAGGACACCCTCCTCCTCAAGACCCTGCGGAACCCGACAGCGGCGCGGGCCGCTCTCCAGCGCCGATTCCACAGTGACCGACGCCCCCAACCGACACCAGACCCTTCCAACCGTACGGCTAGCCAGCTCCTCTCAGCAGCCGAGAACCGAGACGCAGAGCGCAGGAAGGCCGAGCAAGAACGCGAAGCCAGAGAACAGGAACGTCGCGAACGCAAGGCCGCCAAGGCGCGCGAACAGCGGCTCCAAGACCTCCGCCGAGAAGGCGACCTCGCCTGGCAGCGCGTCGAGACCCACATCGCCACCAAGAAGCCCACCGAATACGACGCCGCGATCACCCTTCTGCGCGACCTACGTGAACTCGCCGAACAGGATCGGACCATCCAAGCGTTCCACCAGCGCATCGACGAGCTGCGGACAGCGCATCAACGCAAGCCGAGCCTCATGGAAAGACTCACCAAGGCCAACCTATGAACCGAGCACCCTAGTGACGCCAAGTCATTGATCCATTTCAGCGTCGCCCTCGGTCAGCCGAAAGGTTCTCCCGTTTTAGGATCACGTGCGTTGCCCAAGACCACGTTGGCCGTCTTGCGCCCCACACCAGGCAGCGTGACCATCTCTTCGAGCGTCCGGGGCACCTCACCAGCAAAGTTGTCCCTCAAGGCAGCCGACAACCCCATGATCGACTTCGCCTTCGCCCGGAAGAACCCCGTCGACTTGATGATCGTCTCGACGTCCTCCGGATCGGCCACAGCCAGGTCCTCGGGAGTCGGATACTTGGCGAACAGGATCGGAGTGACGAGGTTCACCCCCTTGTCCGTACTCTGCGCCGACATCACTGTCGCTACCAGCAACTGGAAGGGGTTCTCGAAGTTCAGCTCGCAATGGGCGTCGGGGTAGGTCTCCGCCAGCTCCCGGCCCATCCGCCGGGCCCGCCGCACCAGACCCAGCCGGGTCTCGTTCTGAAACCGCTTCTCCCGCTGCCGAGGGGTCGCCTGCGTCGCCATGGTTCCCAGCGTAGAACCTCCATGTCAGCCCAGGGCGCACGCCAGAGCTTCCGGACTCCGGAGTTCAAGTTCCGCTTGGTCACCGAACCATCTACCGGAGACCTCACTACTTCATGATCACGACAGACTGCAAGAACCCAGACCTCAAAACAGGCCCCAACAGTAGCCACACCAATACCATGCACTTATGAGTCGTTGTACAGCCCCAGTTCAGGGTCATCGGACCGCCAGCGGACGTGCAGCGTGCCCCGCATGCAGCAGCAGCGGCTACGGGTACTCATCGCCCCGCCCCTACTACTCGCCGCCGGTCTACGCTACGCAGAGCAGTGGTGGGCGTGGTGCGCCCAGTAGCGGCAGCTCCAGTAGCGGCAAAATGCGGGCGCCCTGGTCACCGAGCACCTCCTCCATGATCTACACGCCTGGCGAGGTGAAAGGTCTGGCTCCTGTCCGTGACGCCGCCATGTTGCGCGCGCGTCAACAGCCCGACCTTCGCGATGTCTTCCTCTGCCACGCTTGGGATGACCGGCGCGGTGCTGCCAGGGAGTTGTGCGACCTGCTGGAGGCAGAGGGCGTGTCGGTCTGGTTCAGCGAGAAGGACATCGCGCTCGGCCTGCCGTTCATGCGGGAAATCGACAGGGGGCTGGCGAGGTCGCGTACGGGTCTCGTCCTGGTCACTCCTGCTCTCCTGGCACGCCTCAGGTGCGGTGGCGTCTCTGACAAGGAGCTCTCGGAGCTCCTTGCACGTGACCTGCTGCTCCCTGTCATTCACGAGACGACCTACGGTGAGCTCCGGGACGTCAGCCCCCTACTTGCATCCCGAAACGGATTGGACACAGCGGAGGATTCCCTGGCAGTGGTTGCTATCAAGATCGCAGAGTTGGTGGCCGTTGAGGACGACCAGCTCGCGGCGACCTAAGGGGGCTGGGAGGTCGCCTGGCCAGGCGTTTGCGGGCGCCCGGATCCATGTGCTGTGCTTCTGGGCCATGGCGCTGACGGAGGTAGACCGGCTGCTTGCGACCGGCTGCTTGCGACCGGCTGCTTGCGGTCGCGATCCGCGTCAGAACTTCCTCATGTGACCACTCGAACACACGGGCATGACTTCTTAGGTTCTCGTGCAATTTGTCGGGGTTCGCAACTAAAAATCACTATCATCCCCATTGGGCACTCTTGATTGGCGTTTCCATGGCCAAGACAGTCTTCTACAGCTTCCACTACGAACAAGATGTCCACCGCGTCCAGCTGGTCCGCAACATCAACGCCCTCGAAGCGCAGCCACTGTTGAACTCTCAGGACTGGGAGCAGGTGCGTAGGCGTGGGGATGAGGCAATCAAGAAGTGGATTAACGAACAGATGGCGTACAAGAAGGCCGTCATCGTCTTGATCGGCAAGCACACGGCAAGTCGACCCTGGGTCATTCATGAGATTAACAAGGCATGGGCCGATAAGAAGCCGCTGCTAGGGATTCGAATCCATGGACTCTCGGCACTGGGGAGCGTTGATAGTGCAGGTTCCGACCCCTTTGCCAAGGCTATTGGTGCAGGACTAGTGCCGGTATTTGATCCTACGACGCATGATTGGTCAGGAAAGGTCGACAGTAAAGCGACCTATAACAGATTGCGTGACAACTTGGAGTCTTGGTCGGGACAAGGGAGAATTAGGCGATCATGGTAGACCAACCTGCATGCCCATTTTGTGCAATTGTCGCAGGAGGTGACCCTAATGTGAGGCTGGTATATCACACCCAAGAGGTCACCGCATTCTTTCCATTGGAACAAGCCACGCGCGGTCACACTTTGATAGTGCCGAACCGCCATGTCTCAGACCTGACCGATCTCAACGCTACTGAGGGCCGCGATTTGGGTGAAGCGCTCCTCAGGACAGCGCGTGCGGTCCGCTCGGCCCTAGCACCGGATGGTCTGAACGTAATTCAATCGACTGGGGCGGCCGCCACTCAAACCGTACCTCACGTGCACTTCCATCTCGTGCCCCGATGGTCGGGGGATCGCATGGTCCTTGAATGGCCGGCAGGTGTGGCCGAGGATGGTCAAGCCCAGAGTCAAACTCTCGCTGCGATTCATTCTGCGCTTACCAACGAAGTGAGCGCGGTCGGGCCAGAGGACCGTCGACAGCACTTGGCATTTATCCAAGCGATAGTTACACGAATGTCGCAGGCGTCGTCGTCCTCGAAAACGTGGCTGCTTCCGATTGTGACCGCGACTTACGGATACGCGATCACGAAGAATTCGACCGTCATGGCACTTCTCGGCGTCTTGGCGGTACTCGTCTTCGGTGTCCTTGATGCTAATTATCTAAAGCAAGAGCGCGCCTTTCGGAAGCTCTATGACGAGGTAGCGGCAGGTCGTCCAATCCCCGCATTTTCCTTGAATCCTTCTCTGGCATCACCAGCGGGTTCTAGAGTCAATTATTGGCCAGATTGGCGTGATATCAAATCGTGGGCGGTTGCTCCTGTTTATGGACCCTTGCTGCTTGCAGGGGTGAGCATAGGAGCCTGGCTGCTCTACCGGTGAGGTAGTGAGGGCTCCTCCCATGCGATCAGTGCCGTGTGTCCCGTCCGGCGGGACCCTGCAACCAGCCAGCCTGAGTTGCGGGTTGAAGAGTAGGTCCGAACGCTGTTCGGACCTACCTTGCCGTCCCAGCGAAACCAGGCTGCTCCGGCTTGCCGTAGCCGGTGTGCTTGGCCTCAGATACGCGAGCGCGGTCCGGGCCGAAGCGACCGAGGAACGTCCGCCTTGTGGGTGAGCCAACCCAGTTCGATGAGTCGCGTGACCAGGTGGTGGGCATAGAAGCGCACCTTCGTGTCAGCGATCTGCTTGGCGCCGAGGTCTGGCCGGACCTGGATCGCGACCTGCCGCCAGGTCGGACCTTTTCCGTGGTGCTCCACGTAGGCAGCGACCACCTCAGCGATCAAGCGAGCGCGTTCGTCGGTCGTGTCCTGGTCTAGGTAACTCCGCAGCTCGGGGTAGCGCTCGGCAAGCTGCTTCCAGATCTGGGGGCGGCTCTCGGGTTCGGCACCCGCGACGCCGCCGAGACGCCGCAGCACCCGCAACCGCTTCTTCACCGTCTTGTGGGCCATCGGCGGTTCCATCATGCGGCCCAGCTCCACGTTGGTTGCGCCAGGGTGCCTCAACCGGAGTTGGGCAAGATCATGCACCCGGCTGGGGATGTTCTCCCCAACAGCAGCGAGTGCTTCCTCCACAGTCTCGGTTACGCGGAGCCGATGCTCCAAGTGGGTGACGGCCATGCTGGAACGCTAGCCGCCCGAGCACCGAGTTCCACGACAACTCTCCGTTCACGTTGGCCAGCCCGCGCCATCAAGGCAATGTTCTCCCAATCCGCCTCGCCGAGGGATAGCAGAGCCGGGTGCCAGTTCAGGGCCAGGCAAACAACGCTCTGACCTGCATGGGCAATGTTGCCGAGGGTGTCCCTGGGTGTGCGCTTGCTGACTTCGGCCGGCTTGGGTGGGGCTATCGGGTGCGGAGCTGGCTTAGGAGGCTCTCGTGGAGTTCGTTGGCTTGGTCCAGGCTGCGTTTCCACTCAGCCTGTGCCGGCGTCGGCTGGCCTGCTTCGGGATCGGGCAGGCCCTTCTTGGTGGGGTCGGCCTCCCGCCACCAGCGCGGTCCCAGGGTCGCGCTGCGCTCGACGCAGTACGGCAGGGAATGCACCAGAGCGTCATCGACCGTCAGGCAGGACAGGCGCCGTTGGCCGGAGATTGGCCCACCGGTGCCTTTGGCCTGGGAGGGATACAGGCCCATCAGCACGGCCTCACCGGCTTCGGCGATCTGGTGCGATGCCTTGCGGGCTGCGCTCATCTCGCTACTCGTGGGCTGACGTTCCATGACGTCGGTGACGATGTCCCGCACGATGATGGTCTGCTCAGATCCGAGCCGGGTGAGGAAGACCTCACGCCAGAATGCTGTCCCCCGATTCATCTTTGGATGATCGCAGAAAGGAATGCCTTCTCGCTCGCGGCAAATGGGGACGTGTCGCTGAAACTGTCGATCACAATGGCGGACCTTCTTCTCACAAGGCACGTCTTCAGCGACTCGACCGAGGCGGACACGGCCCCTGCTGGTCGGCCTGGTTCGCATCCGATGCGAGGTGTCCCCGCCTACCTTGCCATGGGGTCTGCAAGATAGGTGATCGGGTAACCCGCTCCCGGGCGGCCCTGGCCGGGCCGGAGGGGTCCTCTTCGAGGTCGCTGCGCTGGCTGGAGTCACGTTTGTCGCCCAGTTTCCCTTCCTCATTCCGACATCACATGTGGAATGGCGGAGGGAAGTTGCAGATGGCGGAGAAGCGGCGGATGGAGCGTCTTCCGGGTGGCCGGAAGAACACGGTGAAGGTGATGCTGTCGGACGCTGAGCGGGCGGAGCTGGTCAGGCGGGCGGAAGCTGCGCAGTTGAGCGTCCCGCGGCTGCTGGTGGAGGCTGGGTTGGCGGGTGAGCGGCGGACGAGGTCGCAGCGGCAGGGGGTGACCGCGGAGTTTTTGGGGGTCCGCCGGCTGGTGGCTGCGATCGGGAACAACCTGAATCAGGTGACGCGGGCCTTGAACGCCACCGGCCGGGCTCCGGAGGAGCTTCCGGTGGTGGTGGAGGTGACCGGGCGGATCCTTGAGCGTCTGGACCAGGCGGTTACGGCGGTGCGGAAGTCGTGATCGCCCACGTGGTGGTCAAGAAGCGCAACGGCGTCCAGGTGCTGGGGAAGAACCCGGTCGGGTTGATGCTGTACCTGTTCGGGCCGGGCAGCCACAACGAACACACCGGTCAAAGGGTGATCGCCGCGTCGGAGACTCTCGGTATTGCCGATGGCACCCGCCTGGATCTCAGGACGCAACGCGAACAGATCAAGGATCTGGGCTTCCAGCTGGACTCGTATCGCATGGCGCTGGGCACGGAGGTGCCGAACGGGTACATGTGGCACTGCGCGATCTCTCTGCCGCCCGGAGACTCCACCCCCGACCGCAGGCTGTCGGACGCGCAGTGGGCCGAGGTCGTCCGTACGGCGGTGGACCGGTTGGGGTTCGACACCGACGGCCAGAGTCCTTGCCGGTGGATCGCGGTCCACCACGGCCAATCAGCAGGGGGCAACGAACACGTCCACCTGGTCGCCAACCTGGTCCGCGAGGACGGCACCACCGCCTCCTACTTCCGCGACTGGATCACCTTGCGGAGCATGTGCCGCGACATGGAACAGCGGTTCGGCCTCCAGGTAGTGGAAGGGAGAGCGGTCGAAGGCCGTCGGAGTGTGGGCCAGCCCAATGTGTCACGAGCACAGCTCGGAAGCGCAAGAAGGTCACGAGGTCCTTGAGACGGCCGGGGACTTCGCCTTTGAAACGGTCGCGGATCGCCGCCGAGAGGCCGATGATCGCCTTGGTCTTGGCGCGGAAGAAACCCGTCGACTTGATGATCGTCTCGACGTCCTCGGGGTTGGCTCAACAACCGGGACGGCGGGGGCGGGGGTCCGGGAAACCGGAGGGTTCCACGTGAAACCAGCGTGAAGCCGGGGTGAAGCCGGAGGGAGGGAGGCTCTGGGTGTACGCCGGGAAGGGCTCGGCGGTGGGAGGAGGGGGTCGTGACGGAGCTCAGCGCCGTCCGGGCCGAAGGCCTGGTCAAGAGGTTCGGGGACTTCAAGGCCGTGGACGGGATCGACCTGCACGTCCGGCAAGGGGAGATCTTCGGGGTGCTCGGCCCGAACGGGGCGGGCAAGACCACGATGCTTCGCATGCTCGCCACCCTGCTGCCGATCGACGGCGGGCGGGCCAGCATCTACGGCGTGGACGTCCGGCGGGAACCGCACCGGATCCGGCAGCTCGTCGGGGTGACCGGGCAGTACGCATCGGTCGACGAGGATCTGACCGCCACCGAGAACCTGCGGCTGTTCGCCCGGATCCAGGGTCTGGGCGGCGGGCGGGCCAAGGCCGTCGCGGGCGACCTGCTCGACCGGTTCGGTCTCCAGGAGGCCGCCGACCGGCCGCTGTCGCAGTTCAGCGGCGGGATGCGGCGCCGCCTCGACCTGGCCGCCAGCCTGATCACCCGGCCGCCCCTGATCTTCCTGGACGAGCCGACGACCGGCCTCGACCCCAGGACCAGGGGCCAGATGTGGGACACGATCCGCGAGCTCGTCACCGACGGCTCCACGATCCTGCTCACCACCCAGTACCTCGACGAGGCCGACCAGCTCGCCGACCGCGTCGCCGTGATCGACCGGGGCCGCAAGGTCGCCGAGGACACCCCCGACTCGCTGAAGTCCCAGGTCGGCGATTCGACGCTCCAGCTCAGCCTGGCCGACGGCGCCGACGTGGTGCTGGCCGCGGACGTCGTCCGGCGGCTGCTCGGCGAGGACCCCGTCCTGACCCCGGAGTCCGGCCGGATGAACGTCCCGCTGCCCGACCCGAACCGGGCCGCCGACGTCCTGATCGGCCTACGTGAAGCGGGCCTCGGGATCGCCTCGGTGAGCGTCGCCAAGCCGACCCTCGACGAGGTCTTCCTCACCCTGACCGGCCACGGCGCCGACGAAGCGCCCCAGGAAGAGCCCCAGAAGGAGGCAGTGCGATGACCGTCGCGACCCCCACCGCTCCCGCCGTCAAGCGGATCGACGCGGCCGCCGTCGCCGCGCGCACCACCCCGCGCAACTCGCTGCAGGAGACCCAGGTCCAGATCCTGGCGATGGCGTGGCGGGCGTTGAAGAAGATGCGCCGCAAGCCCGAGCAGTTCTTCGACGTCCTCATCCAGCCGCTGCTGTTCACGGCCATGTTCGCGTTCATCTTCGGCGGCGCGATCTCGGGCGGTGTCGCGGAGTACCTTCCGGTGCTGATCCCCGGCATCCTCGCCCAGACGGCGCTGACGGTGTGCATGGCGACCGGCGTGCAGCTCCGCGAGGACATGGACAAGGGTGTTTTCGACCGGTTCAAGTCGCTGCCGATGGCGCGGATCGCCCCGCTGGCCGGACCGATGATGGCGGACCTGATCCGGTACGGCATCGCGTCGGTGCTGACGCTGCTCACCGGGCTGGTCATCGGCTACCGGCCCGGCGGCGGGGTGTTCGGCTGTGTCGCGGGGATCGCGCTGACCGTCGCGGCGGGCTGGTCCCTGGCGTGGATCTTCACCTGGCTGGGGACGATGGCGCGGTCGGCGCAGAGCGTCCAGGGCACCTCAATGATGATCATGTTCCCGTTGACGTTCCTGTCGAACGCGTTCGTCCCGGCCGAGACCCTGCCGAGCTGGCTCCAGACCTTCGTCAAGATCAACCCGGTGTCGCATGTGGTCTCCGCGGTCCGCGACCTGTTCAACGACGGCGCCGTGACGGCCGAGGTCGGCTGGGCGGTCCTCGGCTGCGTGGTGGTCGTCGCGGTCTTCGCTCCGCTGGCGGTCCGCTCCTACTCCCGGAAGATGTAGGCGGTCAGCTCTCTTCCAGGACGGCGCGCGCCTCGGCCAGCAGGTCGGGGCCGCGCCGTTCGCCGTACTCCGCCTCGATCCCGGCCAGCACTCCGGGGGCGAGGCGTTCGGCGTGCGCGGACAGCGCGGGCCACTGCATCGTGGGGGTGAACCGGTTGTAGGCGAACCGGTCGGCGAGCACGAGCCGCCGGATCGCGTCCTGCGCGGGCATCGCGTCTTTCAGCAGGCCCCAGATGCCGAGCGCGGCGAGTGCCGTCCCCGCGACGGGGTAGTCCCGGTAGGGCTGCTCGACGGCGAAGTAGCCCCGCATCA
Organism: Actinocorallia lasiicapitis; assembly: GCF_054778695.1. Taxonomy (NCBI): domain Bacteria; kingdom Bacillati; phylum Actinomycetota; class Actinomycetes; order Streptosporangiales; family Thermomonosporaceae; genus Actinocorallia; species Actinocorallia lasiicapitis. The sequence goes on along the minus strand of NZ_BAAGZI010000047.1, from coordinate 2,335 downwards.
CGGACCGCAGCGACGCGAAGAGGTCCGCCCCGTCGTCACCCTCGCCGTACTGCGCGAACGCCGCGAGCGCCATCGCCTCGCCGATGATCGCCCACGGGGTGCCGGTGCCCTGGGTGCCGGGGAAGCCGACCTTGCCGAGCGCCTCGGCGGCCTCGCGGTGCAGCCGCAGGCCGGTCGGGATGTCGCCGTCGACCAGCGCGAGCTGGGCGCGGCCCGCGACCACCGACAGCACCTCGCCGTGGGTGGCCTGGGCGGCGAGCCCCTCCAGCTCCTCGATCATCCGGGCGGCCTCGTCCCGGCGGCCCTCGATGAGGGCGACGGTGGCGAGGACGGCGCGGATCTGGAGGGAGTCGTCCATCGCGCCGAGCCGGTCGAGGACGGGCAGGGCCTCGGCGGCGTGCCGGGCCGCCGACGCGGTGTCGCCGACATGCTCATGCAGGGTGAAGAGCTGGGCGTGCAGCATGGCGCGGTGCCAGGGCCCCACCTCGGGAAGGATGAGGTCGAGCGCGCCTTCGGCCGCTTCGATCGCGCCCACCGGATCGCCCGCGTTCTCCCGGACGTTACTCATCCAGTGCAGGGTGAACGCGCGGATCAGCGGGTCGGGGTCGTCGAGCAGCCGCCGGTGCCGTTCCTCGTCGGGCGACACCACGGCGATCAGGGCCGTCACCATGGCGCGGATGATCGGGTTGGCGGAGTCGGCGCCCAGGGCGGTCAGCATCCGGACCAGCGTTTCCACCTCGGCCGCCGAGCCGACGATCATGAGGTTGACCAGGACGACGCTCAACGCCACCCGGGCCCGGTCGAGCAGGACGGGCGGCGGGGTCCAGCCGTCCAACGCGACCCCGACGGCCGGAGCGAGCACGATGCTGCGCGAATGCTCCCCGCTGATCGACCAGAAGCCGCCCAGCGCCGCGAACAGCACCGTGACGGCCTCCGGATCGGGTTCGGCGAGCGCCTCGCGCAGCACGTCGGCGAGGTTGGTCTCCTCCGCGCGCAGCCGGTCCATGGCCTCGGCCTGGTCGGGCGCGTAGAGCAGGACGCTCCACCGGCCTGCGTAGTCGAGCGCCCAGGTCTTGACGGCGGACCGCGCGTCGGCGGACTCCGCCGCAGCGTCCAGCCGCATCCGGCCGAACTCGCGTACCGTTTCGAGCATCCGGTAGCGGACGCCGTAGGGCGTTTCGACCACGGTCAGCAGGGACTGCTCGACCAGCTCCTCGATGTCGCCGAGCGCTCCGCCGTCGAGCACCTGTTCGGCGGCGTCGAGGGTGAAGCCGTCGGGGAAGGCCGACAGCCGGCGCAGGGCGCGGCGGACCCGCTCGCCGAGCAGGCTCCACGACCAGTCGATCACCGCCAGCAGGGTCTGGTGCCGGGACGGGGCGCTGCGGTCGCCGCCGCGCAGCAGCGCGAACCTGTCCTCCAGCCGGCGGGCTATCTCGGCGGCCGACATCACCCTGACCTTGGCGGCAGCCAGTTCTATCGCCAGGGGCAGGCCGTCGAGCCGGTCGACGACGGCACGCACGTCGTCCTCGTGCAGGACCACACCGGGCCGGGCGGCCGTCGCGCGGTCGCGGAACAGCTCGACGGCGTCCTCCGTCCCGAGCTGCGGAAGCTGGTAGACGCGTTCGGCGGCGATGGCCAGCGGCGACCGGCTCGTGGTGAGTACCCGCAGCTCCCGTGTGGTCGCCGCGAGCTGGGCCACCAGATCGGCGACGGCCTCCACCAGGTGCTCGCAGTTGTCGAGCACCAGCAGGGTGGGGGCCAGATCGAGCTGGGCGGCGATTCGGGAGCGCACGTCGGAGCGCTGCTGCGAGGTGAGCGTGCGGCGTCCGGTCACCGAGTCGCGGACGCCGAGCGCGGAACCGACCTCGCCGACGAGGTCCTCAGCCGCGGCCACACCGGCCAGCTCCACGAAGTGGACGACCGGCTGCCTGGCCTGACGTGCGACGACATGGGCGAGCCGGGTCTTGCCCAGCCCGCCGGGACCGAGGATCGACACCACGCGCGAGGTGTCCAGGAGCGCCCGCACCCGGCGCAGGTCGTCGTCGCGGCCGAGCAGCGCCGTGGTCTCGAACCGCACCCCCGACCGGACGGGACTGTCGAGCGCCAGCAGCTCCCCGTGGACCCGCCGCAGCTCAGGCCCGACGTCCGCGCCGATCCGCTCGCGCAGCCCCGACCGGTGGCGTTCGAACCGGTCCAGTGCCGCGCCGGGACCGCGGACGGCCGCCTCGCTGCCCAGCAGATCGGTCAGCAGCGCCTCGTCGTCGGGATGGGCCAGCGCGGCCCGTTCCAGCTCGGGCAGCGCGGCCTCATGGTCGCCCCCATCGGCAAACGCCCC
>NZ_BAAGZI010000046.1:0-24927 GCF_054778695.1 Actinocorallia lasiicapitis | reverse complement strand
GCACCCTGCCGAGCCGCGACCGTCTCGGCCTCAGCCCGCTGCACCCGGCCGAGCGCGCCGTCCTGCGCGTCGGCCAAGAACTCCTGCAGCCGACCAAGCTGCTCCGCGACCTGCACCAGCGGCAGAGCCCGAGCCAGCGCCTCGGCCCGCGCGAGCGGCTCCTCCACCAGCAGCACATCAGCCGCCCGCCGATCCCGACTGGCCTGATCCGCATGAGCCTTACTGCAGTACTTCGGCCGCCTTCCCCGGCCCTCCACCACCGGCAACGCCAGAGCACACCCTTCAAGCGCACACGTTCCCCGCTCCCCCGCCGCGCCATCCCCCGGCGCAGGCACAAGAAGCGCATCCGCAGTGACGTCACCGTCAGAGACCCGAAAGCCCCCCGCTCCAGCCGCATCATCGATCATGCCGCAGAATCTACCCTGTACAACGCGCACAGGCGCGCGTATTAACCATCGCGCCGCGCGCTAAGCGTAAATATCAAGCAGATCCCACTCCGGGATAATGACCCTTATCCCGGTGGTCCGCCCCGAGCAGGACCCGATGCGACTCCGCGCGCAGCGTTGGGTGACGGTGGATGGCGGGCCAGGGGCAGGGTGGAACGACCTGGACGTCTCGGGTCGAGACCACGAGGAACTATCGCTGAAGACCAACCGCAGCGCGCTCGAACCTGCAGTCGAGGGTTCGGCCGCATAGTTGTGAAGGCGGCGGCAAGTCCGCCGTCGCGGTCGCCGGTTGAGCCAGAACAGCTCCGGCCAGCGCAGTGACGGCACCACCACCATCCGCAAGTCACCGGTCTCCCACCAGCGTCAAGAACGGCTTTGGAGCCGTCATCGCAGGCCGCCGAAGCTTCTCTTTCGCGATCATGGCGAACGGAACCGTCCACGCCTGGGACGGCGACAACTTGACAGAACACAGATAGTGAAAACCGTGAGCTGAGCGCGGGACGAGTAGGGGGTACTCAGGCGCAGCGGGCACGGCGGGGGGACTCTGGTCTCGTGGGACGAGACGAGAGGAGACCGGTATGTGGTGGGGGAAGGTGGTGCTGGCGGGCAGCATGGTGGTGGCGGTGTCGGGGTCGAGCTGCGATCCGGCTCCGGGTCCTGGCGGGGAGCTGACGTCGGGGTCGTACGCGACACAGGAGACGGCGATCACATTCCACTTCCTGGACCATCGGTTGGAGGCGGGGTGTAAGGCGCAGCAGGCCGACGCGGGGCTGAAGGATCTGGCGCGGGCGCACGGGCAGGATCTGGCGGGCAACCATGCGGCGCTGATCGACGCGTTCGCCGACGACGACGAGCGGAAAGGGCACATCGGGTCGGACGGGAGGCTGGCCTGGGGCGAGAACGGACGGATCAAAGCAGCACTCGGGTACGGGACGCAGGCGGAGAACGTCTACTGGCATCCGGGAAAGCCCGTCGACGCCGTCGAGCCGGCCTGGCGGTTCTGGACGACCAGCCCGCCCCACCGGCGGACCCTCGACAACTGCGCCCTCACCAACCACGGGATCGGGGTCTACTACGACGCGGGCACCGGTCGCACCTACCTCGTGCACGACTTCGGAGGGTGACCGAACAGGCCGATAATCGGGCGGGACGCGCCCCGGGGCGAGCCACCTCCGCGGCGAGGGTCACGGTGAAAAGGCCGGGAAGCGGAACTCGAGGTCGGCCGAGCGCAGGGTGCTGTAGATCTCGCGACCGACGGAGCGCTGGAGGATGACGCCGCTCTCCCTGAAAACGCGCCAGTGGCGGGTGCCGGTCGACGTTGCAGGTGCTCTCGCCTTGCCGGGCCAGGGGCGGGGCGATCGACGAGCCCACGATGCAACTTGATGTGTTCTTCAAGTTGCGACGCGGCGCGCCAGCCGTGCGGGACGGGAACGGTCGGCGCGCGCTCCGGCCGCCAGCGAGCGGCCTGCCTGCGCGGCTGCTCCGTGGCGGCGGGAGCGGGCCTGGACAACAGGACGCCGGGACGATGTTCCGCAGGACCTGGTCGTGCTGTGCCTCAGCCAGAATTCACGCGCTGTTGAGACGTTGGAGATCAGGCGATTCAAGGGGAGATCCGCGGGGCCTGCCGATGGATTCTGCCGATGTGGCGGAATGCCCTCCCACTCGCGCGGCGGGTGACGGGGAGCACAATGTCCGGTGCGCAAGGGGTTCGATGGCCAATCCTCTTGCGCGATCGATGCGGTGCCGCCGTAGGAGAGGGAATCTGGCACGGATAACCTGAGTCACCGTGCAATTCGCCGTGAAAGCGCTCGCTGTGCCGATTCTTCGGCGATCGGTCACTGCAACCGATGCTTCAGAGCTGAATTTTCGCGGCTCGTCCGAATATATCGTCGCTGACCGTGCTGGCCGATTTCGATGGCCGACGTGATGGTGCCCGTCGGCGGGTGGTCGGCCTATGGCGGGCTCCCTCCGCAGGGTCTCCGGGCTGGCTGAGCTTGCCGTGAGATCGGTGCGGAGCGGGTGCGGACGTAAGTGGCGTCGGTGATGAGTTTTGCAGTGGTAGGGCAGTTCCGGACTGCTTGTGCTGATATGTCGAGGGGATTCTTGGTGGAGTATCAGCTGGGGGCGTTGTTGCGGCAGTTGCGGGATGCTGCGGAGCTCACGCAGGAGCAGGTGGCCGAGCGGTCCGGGGTCAGTGTTCGGACGGTTCGGCGGTTGGAGAGCGGGCAATCCACCAATCCGCATGTGGAGACCGTGAAACTGTTGTCGGACGCGCTCGAACTCGACGATGAGGACCGTCATCGGTTGTCGACCGTCCTCGACCGGCCTCGCAAAAGCCAACTCCCCCAAGCGGCCAATTCCGGTGGGGGAACCAGACCGTCCGACCCTTCGCCGGGCGGAGGCGAATCGCTGCCGGTGAACAGCGCGCTCGCCGGATCCGCTCTGGAACTGGCGGCAGAGGTGAAACGGCGTTGGCGCGCCGAGGAGGCTCATCAGCGGGTCCACGATCCGTTTCCGTTGCCGGTGCGCTGGGTCTCGGCGCCCGCGGATCTGACCGACAGCGCGGAGAACATCCAGCGGCTCGATCCCGGCCAGGAGCCGAGCGAAATGGAGATGGCAGGCGGCCTGCCCGACGTCGCGGAGTTCTTCCTGCGCGTCCCGTCCCGGCGGCTGGTGGTCATCGGACGTGCGGGGTCGGGTAAGTCCGTCCTCGCCATCAGGTTCGTCCTGGACTTCCTGGAGTCCGCGCGAGCACCCGGTCCTGTGCCTGTCGTCTTCAGCATCGGCTCCTGGGATCCGACGACCACCGCACTGCGGGACTGGATGGTCAGCCTGCTGCTGCGTGATCATTCCCATCTGGCGCGACGTGGCCCTCGGGGAACCAGCCTGGCGGAAGCGCTGGTCGACGCGGATCTCATCCTCCCCGTGCTGGACGGGTTCGACGAGATCGGCGACGGCCTGCGGGAGGCGGCGCTGGCCTCCCTGAACGTCACTTCCGTGCCGTTGGTCCTCACCACGCGGCGCGGGGAGTTCGCTGACGCCGTCCGGGCGGCACGTGCCCCGCTCCTGTGGGCTGCGGGGATCGAGCTCACCGACCTCAGCCTCGACGATCTCACCGATTACCTGCCCCGGACCGCCCGACCGGCCACCCACCGTGACGGAAGCGCGTTGTGGGATCCGATCCTCCGGGAGTTGCGCGAGCAGACGACCACCGGCGGAGCGAACCTCGCCGCCGTGCTGACGACGCCGCTCATGGTCGCGCTCGTCCGCACCCTCTACAGCGAGGCGTCCGACAACGACCCCGCCGAGCTCCTCGACGCGTCCCGGTTCGCCACCGTGAGTTCGCTGGAGGAGTACCTGCTGGCGGGTTTCCTCCCCGCGGTCTACCGCCGCCGGGCCGCACCGGAACGCGGTCTGTCCGGTCAGCGGTCGGCGGGCTGGGATCGAGCGCACGCCGAACGAGGGCTCGGCTATCTGGCCCGCCATCTGAACCGGCTCGGTCCTGACCGGAGGGATCTCGCGTGGTGGCGGCTCGGTGAGTCGCTGCCCCGGGCCAGTCGTACCGTCATGGTCGCTGCGGCGTCCGCGCTGTGCGTGACCTTCGCCTTCTGGCTGGCCGGCCTCGTGTACGCGGCCCTGTTCCAGCTCAGCGGTCTGAAGCTCGGCGAGCTCCTGGTCCAGGGATGCCTGGTCGGACCCGTTGCGGGACTGGCGTTCGGCTCCCTCTACGCGATCACCGACGCGGCCAGGGGCGGGGCGGCCTACGAACCCAGCCATGTACGGCTGTCGTTGCGCGGCGCCCGCGCCAGACTCGGCCGGCGGCCCGTGCGCACGTTCGCCGTGCGCTTCGGGCACGGGCTGGTCGGCGGAACCATTCTCGGCATCGGCTGCGCCTGGGCCCTCACCCTCGAGCGGGCGCTGTATCTGGGGAGCCCGCTCGCGGATCCGAAGGTGATCGAACACACGCTGATCAACATGGTGTTCTACGGGTTCGTCTTCGGGTCGACCGCGGGGCTGCTCTACGGATGTATGGCGGCACTCGAGACGCCCGTGGACGTCACGGAGGCCGCCACCCCCATCGGCCTGCTGTCGGCTAACCGTTCGATGGTCGGCCGGCAGTTCGCCGTCACGGCGGTGGCCCTCACGTTCGCGGTGACGCTCAACGGAATCCTGGCCGTTCAGTTGCTCCGCGGGACAGTGGGACCTCTCAACTGGGGTTGGCGAGACGGGTTGTTCGTCGGATCCGTCTGCGGGCTCGGCGGAGCCGCCGCCCATGTCCTCGGCTTCACCGCCTGGGGGCAGTGGCTGTTGCTCGCGAGGATCCGGCTGCCGCTCGCCGGCAGGCTTCCCTGGCGGATCGCCGGGTTCCTGGACGACGCCTACCATCGCGGGGCGCTGCGTCAGCGAGGCGCCGTCTACCAGTTCCGCCACGTCCGGTTGCAGCAACACCTTGGCGGCGCCTCCCCTCATCACAGGGTGAACCAGGAGGTCAGAGCCGACCGGGCATGAACGTCCGGTGGGATGGCCTGTCCGTTCCGCCGCCGGGGCCCCAGCATCGAGACGCCGCCGCACCTTGATGCCCCGAAAGGACTTCCCGGATGACGCGCAGGAGACACAGAGCGAGACTGCCGATGGCGGCCGTCGCGACGGCGATGCTGAGCATGGCGCTGATCGGTCCTGCGGTCGCCGAGCCGGCTCCGGCCGGACCGACGATCCGCTACACCGAGTACGGCATTCCACACATCATCGCCCAGGACTGGCCGGGCCTCGGAACGGGCTACGGATACGCCGCCGCCAAGGACAACATCTGCACCCTGGCCGAGACGTATCTGATGGTCAACGCCCAGAAATCGCGCTATCTGGGGCCGTCCGGGAAGGCCAGCCCCGGGCAGAACCAGAACACCACCACCAACCTGAACAGCGATCTGTACTTCCAGCGCATCAACGACGATCGCGTCGTGGAACGGGCTCTTGAGCAGCCCGCGCCCAACGGCCCGGCGCCGGAAGTCAGGGACACCATCCGCGGCTTCGTCCAGGGCTACAACCGGTACCTGGCCGAGACGGGCGGCGCCGCCGGCATCACCGACCCGGCCTGCCACGGCGCGGCCTGGGTGCGGCCGATCACCGAGCTGGACGTCTACCGGCACGCCCACGCCGAGATCATCATGGGCACCGCCGACCCGCTCCTGGACGGCCTCGTGAGCGCCCAGCCGCTCGTCGCTCCGGCCGCCCGGAAGGCCGCCGCCACCGCGAAGCCCGAAGACCCGAAGAAGACGGCGAAGAAGATCCAGGCGGCGGTCGCGGCGAGCCGTGCCGACGGCATGGGAAGCAACGCACTGGCGGTCGGAGCCCAGGGCGTGTCCGGCGGCACCAGCATGCTCCTGGCCAACCCGCACTTCCCGTGGCAGGGCAAGAACCGCATGTGGCAGAGCCACTTGACGATCCCGGGCAAGGTCAACGTCTCCGGGGCGGGGCTGCTCGGGCTGCCCGCGGTGAACATCGGGCACAACGACGACGTCGCCTGGAGCCACACCGTCGCCACCGTTGCCCCGTTCGGGCTGTTCGACGTGCAGGTGGACCCGCTGGATCCGACCCGCTATCTCGTTGACGGCGGCTGGCAGCGGATGACGTCCCAGCAGGTCACCGTCGAGGTGCTGAACGCCGACGGCACCGTGGGCCGGGTCAGCCGGACCCTGTGGTCGACCCGCTACGGCCCGGTCACCGCCTCGATCCAGGGCGTCCCGCTGCCGTGGGTGGTCAGCGCGCACGCGGTGCGCGACGCGAACCTCGGCAACCTGCGGGCGCTGAACACCTGGTTCCAGCTCGACCAGGCCAAGAGCGTCGACGACGTGGTGAACACGCTGGAGACCACGCAGGGCGTCCCGTTCTTCAACACCGTCGCCGCCGACCGCGGGGGCAGGGCGCTCTACGCCGACATCCAGGCCGCCCCGAACATCACCGACGCGCACGCCGCCTCGTGCCTCACCCTGACCGGCGGCCTGCTGTTCAACCAGCAGCTGCCCCTGGCGAACGTGCCCCCGATCTCCATCTTCGACGGCAAGCGCAGCGCCTGCGACTGGCCGGACGACCCCAACTCCGTCGCGCCCGGCCTGCTGGACCCCGCCGCGCAGCCGCGGCTGATCCGGACGGACTTCGTCGGCAACGCCAACGACAGCGCCTGGCTGGCGAACCCGGCACAACCGCTGGCCTTCCCGCGTGTGATGGGCGACGCGCGGACGCCCCGGTCGCTGCGCACCCAGGAGCTGATCCTCACCGCGCAGAACCGGATCAACGGAACCGACGGCCTGCCGGGCCGCGGCTTCACCCCGGAGACCATGGGCGAACTGCTGTTCTCCGACAATAGCCGAGCGGCCGACCTGGCCCTCGACGCCACGGTCAAGATGTGCGAGAGCCAGCCGCTCGGGCTCATCCTGGTGGACGTCACCGTGGTCAACGTGCGGGAGGCGTGCCCGATCCTGGCCGCCTGGAAGGACCACGACTACTCCCTGGCCAGCCGGGGTTCGGTGCTGTTCGCCAACTACTGGATCAATCTGCTCGGCGGGCAGAGCGCCGCGAAGCTTCCGTGGCGGGTGCCCTTCAACCCCGACGACCCGGTGCGCACGCCGAACACGCTGGACTCCGGCAGCTCCGCCGTCCGTGACGCCTTCGGCCGCGCGGTCCTCGCGATGCGCAAGGCCGGCCTCCCGCTGAACGCACCGCTGTCGGACGTCCAGAACGTCACCCGCAACGGCGAGCAGATCCCCATCCACGGCTCCCTGGGCAGCCTGGGCATCCTCAACGTGATCACCGGCGGGACGGTGGACGGGAAACGGGACGTCACCTTCGGCTCCAGCTTCATCCAGCAGACGATGTTCACCGCGGACGGGCCGCCGCAGGCGCTGTCCGTCCTCACCTACTCCCAGTCCGCCGACCCCAGCTCACCGCACTACACCGACCAGACCAAGCTGTTCTCGGCCGGCCAGTGGGTGACCGAGCGCTACACCGAAGCCCAGATCGCGGCCTCCCCCGTCCTGGAGACCAAAGTCCTGGACTGAGGCACCGTTTTCCGCCCGATGAACGTCACCACACCAGATCTCACGGAGCAGACATGACTCTCACCCATGCGTCGCGGCGTGCCGCCGCAGGCATCGCGCTGTTCTGCGCGGCCATCGCCGGAACCGTTCTCGTCGCGCCCCCCAGCGCTCACGCCGACGGCTACTACTGCGGCCAGCGGGTGCTGGGCGCGATCGAGGGACGCTATCTGGCGATGGGCGGGCCGTCCGGCGCGCTCGGCTGCCCCCGCACCGGCGAGCTCACCAACCCCGACGGGTACGGCCGCCGCACCCAGTTCCAGAACGGAACCATCTACTGGTCGCCGAACACCGGCGCCTGGCCGGTGTGGGGCCGTATCGGTGACGTCTGGTGCAGCCTCGGCTGCGAACGCGGCCCGATCGGCTACCCCACCTCCTATGAATACCGCGCCCCCTACGGCGGGGAGATCTGGCAGAACTTCCGGTGCGGCCAGCTCCACTACATCCCCAGCCTCGACTCCGTAGGCCGAACCCCCAACACCTGCGTCTGACCAGAGCACCCGAGGAGGGCGGCGTCGCCCTCCTCGGGTTTGGGGTCAGGTCGGCTGGTAGGTGAAACGAACGAGGACCGGATCGATGCCGGTCAGCGCTTGGGCGGAGCGGGCGTAGGCGTTGAACCGGTCGAGGGGGATCCGCCCGAACTCCTCCACCGACGCGGTCACCGTGCGCCAGCGCAGCCGGTGCTTGAGCCGGACGACCGGATGGGCCTCGACGTTGCGGACCCAGGCGGACTGCCGGCCGTGGAGCGCGATGACCCACATCCCGTCGGTCTCCCTGGGGCCCGCGGCCAGAGGTATCCGGCGTACCCGGCCCGTACGGCTCCCCACCATCTCCAACTGCACCCACCAGGGCGCCAGACCGGCCAGCGGCCGGGCCAGCGGATTGGTGAACCGCCATATCCATTTCAAAGTCGTGCGCTTGATCGCGTGTTGCTGAGCGCTCATCTCCGGTAGCCCCCTCGGGTTCGTCATGCGATCACCGTGGCACGAATGTTGACATGACGTCAACATTTCATGGCCTGCTATCTTCGGGCCGTGGCCAGACGACCTCTCGACACTCCCCGCGCCCTCGAACGCCGTCGGCAGCTCATCGAGGCGGGCTTCGACGCGTTCGCCGACAGCGACTACGACGACGTCCAGCTCGACCGGATCACCAGCGCGCTCGGCGTCTCCCACGGGGTCGTCTTCCAGCACTTCGGCAGCAAGAAGGGCTTCTACCTGGCGATCGTCGAGCACCTTCTCGACGGGTTCGTCGGGTGCATGCTCACCGACACCCACACCGACGACCCGGCCACCGTGATACTCACCAACTACGTCGCCTGGGCCGACGAGCATCCGCGCGGCTTCGCCTCGCTGATGCGCGCCACCGCGCGCTTCGCCGAGATCCACACCCTGGTCGAGCGGACCCGTATGGCGGGCGTCGAACAGATCGCCGCCGGAGAGGGCGCAGACCCGTCCGTCCCCGGAGTGCGCATCGCCCTGCGCGGATGGATCGGCGGGCTGGAGGCGTCCGTGAGCGAATGGCTCCGGGACCCCGGAACCATCACGCGGAAGGAACTGGTCGACTCCCTACGAGACTCCCTGCGAGCGCTCCCAACACCTGGCCACGAAAAGCCGGACCTATAAGACGGCGCCTGTCGGAATGCTCGCGTCACAAACTGTTCGGAGGCGGCGACGCGATGTGTCTTCTGCGTCTACGGCCGGCTCGCCAGCGTCATCTGAAGGCAGGCCGGTTTCGGGTCTCGGCGCTATCGCTGGGCTAGTCGGCGGAGCCATTCGCGGAGGAGGCCGGTTTCGGGTTCTGTGAGGATTTCGCCTGCGGTCGGGAGAGCCGCGTCGAGGGTGAGGGCTCGTGCGGCGAGGTCGCCGGTCGAGTCGGTGGGGACTTCGGCTTTCACGAGGATCGCGGCGAGTACGGCGTCGCGGACTCGTGGGGACAGCTCGTTCAGGGCAGGGTCGTCGCCGTGTGTGATCAGTCGCAGGGTCACGCCGATGGCCGCGGACTGGATCATGTGCGCGGCGACGTCGGCGGGGACCCGGAGCGCGCCGGTCGCGGCGACCCGTCGCATCGCCGCGAGCAGCGCCTGGTAGGCGGTCTTGGCGGGTGGCGAGATCTCGCCGCCGGCGGTGTTGGCGTACATGAGCACGTAGAGGTGTGGTCGTTCGAGCCCGAAGGTGACGTGGTTGTCCCAGCCGGCCTGGAGGTCTTCGAACACGTTCCCGGTGCTCGCGTGGGCTTGGTTCTTGCTGGCCAGGTAGCGCTCGAATCCATAGCTCGCGAGGGCGTCCAGGAGTCCTCGCTTGTCTCCGAACATGCGATAGAGGGCCGGTTGCTGGACACCCGCACCGGCGGCGACGGCGCGGGTGGAGACCGCTTCGTCCCCGCCGCTCTCCAGGAGTTCGAGGCCCACTTGGAGGATCCGGTCACGCACCGCTGTCTTCTCGTCCGCCATGTATCAATGCTAACAAATCTTTGCTATCAGTGTTACACGGGGCCTGAATCATCGATACCGTGATTTTCGAATCACCGATAACACAGAGGTGGGCCGGGCAACTGGCGCAGCGCGGCTAGGGCGGTGGTAGCGGCCGCCACCTCGCGACGACGGGCCCTCGGGCTCCTTCTTCGACGCCAACGGCTCCCTGCCTTGGGAGCACCCGACGGACGGCTCCGACTCAGCACAGCCCGAATCCGTTCCAACCGACCCAGGAGGAATCATGGACAAGTTGCGTTATCTCGCAGAGCAGTTCCCCAGTGCGAACGACGCGGGCCTTCTCGTGCTCCGCGTCGTCACCGCCGTGATCTTCATCGTTCACGGATACGGTGACATCTCCCAGCCGGGGGGCGTCACCTCGAACGTCGGCAACTACGAGAACGCCGGGATCCCGCTGGCGGCGGTGGCGGCCCCGTTCACGGCCATCGTGCAGTTCTTCGGCGGCATCCTGCTCGTCGCCGGCCTGCTGAGCCGGGCGATCTGCGCCGGTCTGGCCGCGGTGATGGGCGGTGCGCTGGTCTTCGTGCACGCCGGCGAGTCGATCCCGATCGGTCCCGACGGAAGCGGCTCCGGCTTCGCCATGATCATGGGGGCGGCCTCCCTCGCTCTCCTGCTGGCCGGGCCCGGCCGATTCAGCGCCGACTACGCGATCGCGAAACGCTTCGCCGGCCCCCTGCGCCCGGTGACGACGGCGACCCTCCGAAAGCACGCCACCTAATACCCGACCCGGCCATCGGGCCCCGCGGACGTCTCCCGTCTCCGGGGCCCACCGCAGCCGACGGTCGGGGCGTGGTGGGCGAGCGCCGCGGTGCAGGCGGTTTCGGCGAGGGTGTGGGCCGTGGCTGTGGTGAGGTGGCCGGTGACGAGCCAGTGGTAGATGAGGGGGCCGAACACCAGGTCGCGGATGGTGTCGGGGGCGAGTGCCGGGTTGAAGACACCTTCGGCCAGTCCGCGTTCGATCAGGGCGCGGATCGCGGTGTTCCTGGGGTTGAGGTAGTGGTGGCGCAGCGTTTCGGCGAGGTCGGGCCTGCGACCTGCCTCGGCGTGGACGGCCAGGACGGTCCGGCCGAGCGGGGAGGCCGCCAGCCGCGTCGTGAACCCGACGGCCAGTTCCCTCAGGTCGCGGACCACGTCGCCGGTGTCGGGCACGTGCAACGGCGGTACCGCCTCGACCAGCGCCTGCACGACCAGGTCGTTCTTGGTCCGCCAGCGCCGGTACACCGCCGGACGGCCGACTCCCGCACGTGCGGCGACCGCCTCGATGGTCAGCTCCGCGTACCCGTCTTCGGCCAGCAGCTCGACCGTCGCCGCGATGAGTGCTCGGTCGACGTCGGCGTTGCGCGGCCGGCCCCGCTGCCTAATGCGTTGCTCGCTCACCCCAACAACATTACAGTACGGATCGTAACGTTATTCGAGGAGTCGAGATGATCAAGAAGAGCGTGACCTGGGGACTGCTGCTGGCGTGGGCCGCCAACGACGTCGAGGAATGGTTCACCATGGCCTCCTGGTCACAGCGGAACGCGGGCGGGAACGCTCCCGGACCGGCGCGCCTCAAGCGCGAGGTCTCCACCGCGCACGCTCGCACCGCCATCTCGCTGATGGGCGCCGTCATGCTCGCCGCGACGGTCGACGGCGTGCGGACGGGCGGACGATCGCGCTTCTACCAGGCCGCACTGGCCGCTTTCGGAGTCCACGGTCTCGGGCATCTGGCGTTGAGCGTGAGGCAGCGCGGCTACACCCCGGGCGTCGCCACCTCGCCGACGGTCGTCATCCCGTTCTCCCTGTGGGCCTGGCACGAACTGGGCCGCGCCGGCGTGCGCCGAAACCCATCGACCACCCTCCGCGACGCCGCCCTCCTGCTCCCCGCCACCCTGGCAGCCGTCCACACCGGAGCCCACCTGCTGACCGCAGCCCACACCACCGGAAGTTCCGACAGGTCATGAGAACTACGGGACCACTCACGAACTCACCCGCGACCGGCGACTGGTGGCCCGGCGGAGGCCGGGCCACCAGCTCGCATGGCACGCTCCGGCGGGTCTCCGGTGTGGTTCAGGCGGATTCGAGGACAGGGCGGACTTCGACCGTCTCGGGGGTGGGAAGGCTTGCGGCCAGTTCGAGGGCTTCGGCGCGGTCGGCGACCTCGACGATGAACCAGCCGCCGAGGGTTTCCTCGCCGGGGTGAGCGGGTCCGTCGGTGACGGTCGTCGTCCCGTCGGCCGCGGTGCGCACGGTGGCGGGCGCGGTGCGCTCGGTTTCCAGGGCGTCACCGCCGACGAGTTTTCCGGCGGAGGCGAGGTCGCCGATCCAGGCCTCGTATTCCTTGCGGTAGGCGGCCCGGTCGGTCTGGATCCGGTGGCGCGATTCGTCAGTCTCGAAGATCACGAGTGCGTACTTCATGGGTTTCCTTTCTTTGCCGCTGTGGGGCGGCGGGGGGCGATCCGGGCGAGCGCGCCGATCTCGAGGGCGGTCCATACCGCGCCGTCGGGGCCGACTGCGATGCCGTGGGGTTCGGAGTGACGCGTGGGCAGGTCGTGGACGGTGATCGAGCCGTCGGCGGTGATGGTGCCGACACGGTTGCTCGCCCATTCGGTGAACCAGGCGGTGCCGTGCTGATCGACGGTGATGGCGTGGGGGCGGGCGGCGCGGTCGGGCAGGGGGAACTCGGTGATCTGCCCGTCGGGGGTGATGCGGCCGATCTGCCCGGCGGCGATCTCAGTGAACCAAAGGGTGCCGTCGTGGCCTGCGGTGATCGCGGACGGGAACGCGCCCGTGGCGGGGAGCGGGAACTCGGTGACGTTGCCCTCGGGGGTGATGCGGCCGATGCGGTCGGCGGTGGTTTCGGTGAACCAGAGGGCGCCGTCGGGCCCCGGCGTGATGCCGAATGGTCGCCGGTCGGTGCCGGGCAGATCGAACTCGGTGACGTGGCCTTCGGTGGTGATCCGCCCGATCCGGCCGGCCTGGTATTCGGTGAACCAGAGGGCGCCGTCGGGCCCGGGGGTGATGACGGTCGGTCCGCTGGCGGGGTCGAGCCGGTGACTCGTCGGTTCCTCGCCGGGGACGAGCCTGCCGATCCGGCCGCTGTGGACGAGGGTGAACCAGAGGGCGTCGTCCGGGCCGGTGGTGAGGGCGTAGGGTCCGGCCGCGCGGTCGGCGACGGTGTGTTCTTCGATGGACGGGTGAGTCACGGGTGCTTCTCCAGGCTGTACTGGGCGGCGATGATCGCGATGTCGGCTGGGGTGCCGGCCATGATGGCGCGGGCGTGTTCGGTGACGAGGTCGGCGGGCCAGTCCCACCAGGCGGCGCGCCGCAGCCTCTCGATGTCGGCGTCGTCGTAGCGCTGAGGGAGGGGTCGGGTTCGGGGAGCCGGAGGGTCACGCGGGTGCCGGGCTGTTCTGCTGAGGGCGCGGGGCCGGATCGGCCGGCCGGGAAGGCTCGGTGGTCTTGGTCAGCCAGAGGCCGGTGCAGACCGCTGTCGCGAGGGTGATGACGCCCGCCACGGCGAAGGCGGTGGTGAGGCCGTCCTCCAGGGAGGCGCCGCCGGTCTGCCGGGTGTGGACGACGGCGCCGAGGAGCGCGACGCCGAGGACCGCGCCGATCTGGCGGGTGGTGCTGCTGACGCCCGAGGCCAGGCCGCCCTCGTGCGGGTCGGCGGACTGGATGGCGGCACCGGTCAGAGGGGACAGGGTGAGGGCGAAGCCGATGCCGACGACGGCCAGCCGCCACCACACGTTCGTGTATCCGGTGTCGGCGTGGACCGAGCCCAGGGCCAGCAGCCCCAGCCCGGCCAGCGTCAGGCCGACGGTGACGATGATCCGGAAGCCGTACCGGGCGGCGAGCCGTCCCGCGAACGGGCTGACGACGACCATCGCGAGCGTGCCGGGCAGGGTCTGCACTCCGGCTTGCAGGATCGAGCTGCCCTGGACGTAGACGAAGAACTGGGAGAAGAAGAACGACGAGCCCATGAGAGCGAAACCGACCACGGTCATCGCGGTGTTGGAGACCGTGAACAGCCGCTGCCGGAACAGCCGCAACGGCAGCACCGGCGCAGCGACGCGCCCCTCGACGACCACGAAGACGGCCAGGAGCACGGCCGCGACGGCGAAACCGCCGACGACCAGTGGGGAGGCCCAGCCGCGGGAGCCGCCTTCGATCAGCACGTAGGTGAGCGTCCCGACGCCCAGAACGGACAGGACCGTCCCCGGGACGTCGATCGCCGGCGCGCCCGGGTTGCGGGACTCGCCCAGTACCCGCAGGCCGATGACCAGCAGGACGACGCCGATGGGGAGGTTGACGAGGAAGATGGCGGGCCAGCCGAACGCCTCGGTCAGGACGCCGCCCACCAGTGGCCCGGCCGCCAGGCCGATCCCGCTGAGCCCGGCCCACAACCCGATCGCCCGCACCCGTTCCAGCGGAACCGGATACGCGGCGGCGAGCAGGGCCAGTGACGCGGGGCTCAGCGCCGCCGCCCCGACGCCCTGCAGCACCCTCCCGAAGATCAGCCAACCGATCGACGGCGCGACCGCGCACACGGCGGACGCGGCGGTGAACACCACGACCCCGGTCAGGAACACCCGTTTGCGGCCGAAGCGGTCGGCGAAGACACCACCGGACAGCAGCAGCATCGCGACCAGCAGCACATAGGCGTCGACGATCCACTGCAGCCCGGCCAGCTGGGTGTGCAGCCGTTCCTGCATGTCGGGCAGTGCCGCGCCGACGATCGTGTTGTCGAGCAGCACCATGAACTGCCCCAGACAGGTCGTCGTGAGCAGAGCCGCGCGGCTGGTCGCGGCCAGCGGTGTTACAGTTCGCATCCATCCCCCTAAAGCAGTCATTCACTGCGTTAGGGACGCTAGACGATCATCCTCACAAAAGCAACCCCCGACTGCGATAAGGTGTGGGAGTGGAAGAACGACAGCCCGTCAGACGCCCCGGTGGGCGCAGCGCGCGCGTCCGGGAGGCGGTCCACCAGGCCGTCACGGATCTGATCGCCGAGAACGGCTACGGTGAATTCACCGTCGGCGACGTCGCCGCTCGTGCCGGCGTCGCCGACACCAGCGTCTACCGGCGGTGGGGCACGCTGGAGGCCCTGCTCACCGACGTCGCGCTCACCCGCCTGAACGTCCGCTCACCGATGCCCGACACCGGAACGCTGGCCGGTGACCTCCACGCCTACGCCGCCCAGGTCGCCCGCGAGATCACCGGACCCGAAGGCCTCGCCATCCTGCGCCTGACCGTCGCCCTGTCGAGCAGGGGCGACCAGGGTCTGCAGGAGCGTGACGACTTCCTCACCAAACGCGCCCGCATCGTGCAGGACATGCTCGACCGCGCCCGCGAGCGCGGCGAGCAGCCCCTCGACGCGCTCGACATCCTCGACCACCTCATGGCCCCCATGTACATCCGCGTTCTGTTCGGCGTCGGCCCACTCACCTCCGACTACGTCGCCGGACTGGTCGACCGCTTGCTGGCACGACCTTGACCCGCACCCTCCATCGAAAGGCGGCTCCGGACATTCACCCCTCAATCCCACCGAAGATCACGCGCTGCGCCGCAGCGGACCGGCTCTCCGGGCTTCGGCCGCACGTGCGCACCGCGTCCTCGACGGTCACGTGCACGACCCGGACACGACGGGAGGACGGCCATGTCGACTGAACGCGTCACCGCCTGGGGTGAGGAACTACGACGTGTGCACGGAAAGCTGCGCGACGCCCTGGCCATGGCACGAGCGGGGCTGGACGGCGGCTACCCCGCCGAGGCCGCCACTGACCTGCTGTTGTTCTGCCACGGATTCTGCGCCGCGCTGTCCGGCCACCACCGCGCCGAAGACGGTTCCCTCTTCCCCGAACTCCTTCGGGCCCGTCCCGACCTGGCACCGGTGGTCGCGAAGCTGACCCAGGACCACAACATGATCGAACACCTCATCGGCGGACTGCAGAAGGCAGTGGCCCACTCGACCGACCCAGAAGTGGCGCACCACCACCTCGACGGGATCGAAGCGGTCATGGAAACCCACTTCAAGTACGAGGAGAGACAACTGATAGCGGTCCTGGACGGCATGGACGCCGACTTCGACCGCACCGAGATCTTCGGCCCGATCACCTGAACCACAGCCGTCCGACGGGACCCCACTGCCGTACCGGCAACTGGTAGCCGCAGATCGCGACATGCCGTGGACGACGTCATCGCTCTGTGCGGGGTGATGAGCGTGCCAGGTGGGAGTTGGGTGGCGGTTCGGACAGACTGGAGGGAGGGGTGGTCGCTGTTCGGGAGGTGTGAGGTGGACGGGTCCGAGGATGCTGTGGTCGATGGTGTGATGGTCGTGCGTGCCGCGGAGGTCTTGGCGGGGCAGGCGGTTTCGGTGGGTGGAGGGGACGGGCGTCGCGGTGATGCGTTCGTCGAGGCGGTCGGGGTGCTGCCGGGGTTGCCTGCTGATGCTTCTGGTGATCGTTATGGGCTGCGGGGGTTGACGGCGGCGTGGTTGCGGAGCCGTAAGAGTGAGGCGACGCGGCGCGCCTACTATCGGGACCTGGCCGGGTGGCTGGATTTCTGTTCGCGTACGAGGTTGGATCCGCTGTCGGCGCGGAGGTCGGACGTCGATGACTGGGTGGCGGTCATGAGCGCCGTCACCCGGGCGGGGACCGTTCCGGCGGGGGCGGCGACCAAGGCGCGGCGGCTGGCGGCGGTGTCGTCCTGGTACACCTACCTGCAGTCCAACGAGGTCGCCGACCGCAACCCGACGCTGCTGGTCGACCGGCCGGTGTCAGCGGAGGTCCGTGCCTCGGCCCGTCAGGCGCCGACGTTGAGCGTCACCGAGACCGCCGCCCTCCTCGACGAGGCCGAGACCCGTGCCCGCCGGTCGGGGACAGAGGCCGCGTGGCGGGACGCCGCGCTGATCGCGCTGCTGTTCTACACCGCGGTCCGGGTGTCGGCGATCACCGGCGCGGATATCGCCGACGTGACGGTCGAGGCCGGCTACCGGATCCTGTGGTTCCGGGCGAAGGGCAAGGGTCCGGACGGCCGCGACTACGTGCGTCTGGACGGCGAGGTGACCCGGGTCCTGGACTCCTACCTCCAGGTGCGGGCGCTCCGCCACCCCGGCGGGGTGTGCCCGCCCGGCCCGCTGCTGGTCACCACCCCACACCCTAATGATCCCGGCAAACCGGGCGGCAAACGGCTCACCCAGCGGGATGCGACCAACGTGCTGCGCAAGCGCGCCGAAGCGGCCGGACTTCCGGCGGCGGGACGGCTGTCCCCGCACAGCGGCCGCCGCACCGTCATCACCACCCTGCTCGGCAACGACGTCCCCCTCGCCAAGGTCCAGGACCTGGCCGGGCACGCCGACCCGCGCACCACCCGCCGCTACGACGACACCAACCACAAACTCGCCACCTCCCCCGTCACCGACCTCACCCGCATCCTCGCCCGCCACCGAACCCGCCCCTCGGACACCCCCCGGCCGTCCAACGACGCTTGACGCGCCTTCTTTCCCGATCGACCGCCTCAGGACGATTTTCCAGTAGCCACTAGAGTTTTTTTTGATGGTCGTTGAATAGTGGCCGCCATGAAACGTGCCCTCGCCATCGTCGCGACCACCGCCGCCCTCGTGTCCCTGCCGGGACCGGCTTTCGCGGCCGCCCCTGAACTGCGCACGGTCCCGCTGCCTTTCCTGTGGCCGCAGGCCGGTCTCCTGGACGTCACCGCCGACGGTGCGGGCGGTGTCTGGGTCGGCGGGATGCAGGGTGGGTACTGCCTGCGCTGGGCCGACCACTGCTGGCTGTACAGCGCGGGGAACCCGGTCGTGCGGCGGTGGGTGGGGACGTCGTGGGAGGAGTACCCGCTCAACGGCTGGACGGGGCAAGGCCAGATTTCGCAGGTCGCCTCGAGCGCGGGCGAAACCTGGATCACCGGCGGACCGAACGCTGCCGGGGGTTCGAACGTGTACGCCGCTCGTTTCGACGGCTCGGCCTTCCAGAAGGTCGCGATTCCGGCCGAACACTTCGGGATGCTCGCCACCAGCGCGGCGGGCACCTTCGTCACCGCCTTCGACGGCAGCGGCGAGCAGTTGCTGCTCAAGCGCACCGGCGGCACCTGGACCGAAGTCCAGATTCCCGGGATGCGCTATGCCCGTGACATTCAAGGGCTTTCCGCCACCGACGTGTGGGCGGTCGGCACCCGGGAGGCGGAGGCGACCTTCGCGCACTTCGACGGTACGGCCTGGACGAACGTGCCGCTGCCCGCCGGCACCAGTGGGTGGTCCGAGAAGGTCGTCCCGGTCGCCGCGAACGACGTGTGGGCCATCACCCAGGGGAATCTGATGCGCTGGAACGGTTCCGTCTGGACGCTGATCCCGTCCCCGCCCGAGATCACGGTCTTCTCCGATCTGACCGTCGACGCCTCCGGCACCCCGTGGGTCGCCGCGGTGGCCGAGGGTACGGGGACGCGCCCCTACCGCTACATCGGCGGCGTCTGGGAAGCGGTGACGGTCCCGTCCGGCGCCACGGTCCACGACGTCGCCTCCGTCCCCGGCGGCATCTGGGGAGTCGGCTGGAGGAACGACGCCCCGGCCGCCTACACCGGTTCCTGACGGACCGCTATCGCGTGGGGCCGCCTCCGGCGTCGTCGGCGGGGCGGTTCCCGGGGGCGGTCAGAGGCGGTAGGACATGCGGGCGGTGAGGACGGCGTCGGAGAGCTGGGCGTACATGGTGGCGTTGTCGACGGCCAGGGCCGCCAGGGCGGCGAAAGCGGTGGCCAGTTCGGCGTCCCAGGAGGTGAAGGCGGCTTCGCCGCGCTTGTTGAGGACCTCGATGACGCCCACCGCACGGTCCTTGACCAGCAGCGGGACGGCCAGGAGGTTCCTGGTCTCGAACTGGATGGCCTTGCCGACCTCGGTGAAGAACCGCTGGTCGGAGCGGGGGTCGTCGATGATGGCGACCTCGCGCTGGGTCAGCGTCCAGCCGGCGATGCCCTCGCCCGCCGGGATGCGGCGGGACATCACCTTGTGGCCGACGGTGCCGGTGGCGACCTCGATGACCAGGTCGCCGGAGTCCCGGTCGACCAGCAGCAGGGAGGCGGTCTCGGCGTCGAGGAGTTCGGCGGCCATCTGCATGACGAGCTGGAGCAGCTTGGTGGTGTCGAGGGTCGAGTTGAGTTTGACGGCGATGTCCACCAGGCGTTTGCGGGCGTTGCCCTCCTCTCGGATCCTGCGCTCGAGCTCGGTGACCCGGTCCGGAGAGATCTGTGTCACGGTCATGTCATCCCCTACATGTGACGTTCGATGAAATCGGTGTGGAAGTCCCCGGAACGGAACACCGGGTGGGCCAGGACCTTCTGGTGGAATCCGATCGTGGTCTTCATTCCGGGGCCGGAGACCCGGAACTCGCTCAGCGCGCGTTGCATACGGTCGATCGCCTCGTCCCGGGTCGGCGCCCAGGCGATCAGCTTGGCGATCAGCGAGTCGTAGTAGGGGCTGACCGTCCAGCCCGGGTAGCAGTGCGAGTCGACGCGCGTCCACGGGCCGCCGGGGGCGTTGAACTCGACCAGCCGTCCCGCGGACGGTGCGAAGTTCCGGTCGGGGTCCTCGGCGTTGATCCGGCATTCGATGGAGTGTCCAGCGAAGGCGATCTCGTCCTGGGTCTTGCTGAGCCGGTGGCCCTGCGCGACCCGGATCTGCTCCCTGACCAGGTCCACACCCGTGATCATCTCGGTGACGGGGTGTTCGACCTGGATCCGGGTGTTCATCTCCATGAACCAGTAGCGGCCGTCGTCGTCGAGCAGGAACTCCATCGTCCCCGCGCCGGTGTAGCCGAGGGACAGGGCGCCCTTGACGGCGACCGACCCCATCTCGTCCCGTAGTTCGGGCGACAGGTGGATCGACGGCGCCTCCTCGATGAGCTTCTGGTGCCTGCGCTGCACCGAGCAGTCGCGTTCGCCGAGGTGGACGCCGTTGCCGTAGGTGTCGCAGACGAGCTGGATCTCGGTGTGCCGTGCCGATTCCAGATACCGTTCGATGTAGACGGTGCTGTCCTTGAACACGGCCTGGGCCTGCGCCCGGGTGGTCTGGTAGGCCTCGCGGAGGTCCTTCATCCGGCGGACGACGGTCATGCCGCGGCCGCCGCCGCCCGCCGCCGCCTTGATGATGATGGGGAAGCCGATCGCCTCGGCGATCTCTTCGGCGTCGTCGGCGGTGAGGACCGGTTCGATCGTGCCGGGCAGCAGCGGCAGCCCGGCCGCCTCCATCAGCTTGCGGGCCGACGCCTTGTTGCCCATCTGTTCCATCACCGACGCCGACGGCCCGATGAGGGTGATGCCGTGGTCGGCGCAGATCTCCGCGAAGTACGGGTCCTCGGACAGGAAGCCGTAGCCGGGGTGGACGGCGTCGGCGCCGGTCTTCAGGGCCGCGCCGATGATGCTCGGGATGTGCAGGTAGCTGCGGGCCGGGGCCGGGGGGCCGATCTGGACGGATTCGTCCGCGAGCCGGACGGCCGCGGAGTCCGCGTCGGCGCTGGAGTACAGCGCGACCGACGGGATGCCCAGCTCACGGCAGGCGCGGACCACCCGCAACGCGATCTCGCCCCGGTTCGCGACCAGGATCTTCTCAACCATCCGAGCCCGCCTCGGCGCCGTCGGGGTCGATGACGAGGAGTTCCTGGCCGAACTCGACCATCTCGCCGTCGCCGGCCAGGATCTTCACGACGCGGCCGGCGCGGTCGGCGTCGATCCGGTTCATGATCTTCATGGCTTCGACGATGCCGAGCTGCTGGCCGACCGAGACGATGTCGCCCTCCTCGACGAACGCCGCGACGCCCGGCTCCGACGAGCGGTAGAAGGTCCCGACCAGCGGGGCGGCGACGACGTGCCCGGCGACGTCCTCGACGGTCACGATCGGCTCGGCCAGGGCCGGGCCGGCGGGACCGGCGGTGAAGGGGGCGGCGGTGACCGTCACGGCCTGCTGCCACTCGATCTCCACCCGGGAGTCCCCGACGGTGACGGCCAGTTTGCTCAGCGAGCCCGGCAGCCCGCCGGCCAGTGCCTGCGCCTGCCGGACGACGGTCTCCAGTACTGCTTCGTCGGTCATGGGTGTCTCTTCGCTGCTCATCGGGGATTCTCCACGGATTCCAGGCCGGGCTGCTCGCCCGGCGTCCCGAACAGCCGGAACCGCTGGTACCGCTCGTTCAGCAGCCGATCGGGGGTGCGGGTCAGCAGGTCGTTCAACGTGTCCACCAGCGCGCGGCGCAGGTTGACGGCGGTCGTCAGATGGTCGGTGTGGGCGCCGCCCTCGGGTTCGGGGACGACGCCGTCGACGACCTTCAGCCTCAGCAGGTCGGGGGCCCGCACCCGCAGCGCTTCGGCGGCGGCGGGCGCGGCGGCGGCGCTGGACCAGAGGATCACCGAGCAGCCCTCGGGGCTGATCACCGAGTAGTAGGCGTTCTCCATCATCAGCACGCGGTCGCCGGAGGCGAGGGCGAGCGCGCCGCCGCTGCCGCCCTCGCCAGTGACGACGGTGACGATCGGGACGGGCAGCCGGCTCATCTCCATGATGCTCTCGGCGATCGCGACGGCCTGCCCGCGCTCCTCGGCGCCCAGGCCGGGGAAGGCGCCGGGCGTGTCGACGAGCGTGACGATCGGCAGCCCGAACCGGGCGGCGTAGCGCATCAGGCGCAGCGCCTTGCGGTAGCCCTCGGGTTCGGGCATCCCGAAGTTGTTGGCGACGAGTTCGGCGGTGTTGTGGCCTTTGAGGTGGCCGATCAGCATGACGGTACGGCCGCCGATCGTCGCGAGGCCCCCGGCGATCGAGGAGTTCTCGGCGTACAGCCGGTCGCCCGAGAGCTGGAGGAACTCCTCGCAGATGTATCCGGCGTACTCCAGGAGCGTCGGACGGCCGATGTCGCGGGCCAGTTTGACGACGTCCCAGGCGGGACGGTCGGCGAGCGCGTCCGGGTCGGTGATCGGTTCGTTGCCGTCCTCGCCCTGGAACGGTTCGACCGACAGTTCGGCGTCGGCGTGCATCCGCAGCAGTTTGGACAGGGTCGGCCGCAGATGGTCGCGCGGGGTGACCATGTCGAGCATCCCGTGGCTGAGCAGGAACTCGGCCTTCTGGAAGCCGTCGGGCAGTTTCTGGCGGATCGTCTGCTCGATGATGTTCGGCCCGGCGAAGCCGACCAGCGCGCCCGGCTCGGCGATCAGCACGTCGCCGAGCATCGCGTAGGAGGCGGTGACGCCGCCGAACGTCGGGTCGGTGAGCAGGCAGATCGACAGGACGCCGGCCTCTTTCAGCCGGGCGATGGCCTGGCCGGTCTTGGCGAGCTGCATCAGGGAGACGCTGCCCTCCTGCATCCGCGCCCCGCCCGAAGCGGTGATCAGCAGCAGTGGCGTCCTGGTGTGCAGGGACAGTTCGGCGGCCCGGGTGATGATCTCGCCGACGGCGCCGCCCATGCTGCCGCCCATGAACCCGAAGTCCATGACGGCGACGACGACGGCGTGGCCGCCGATCGTCCCGGTGCCGTAGACGGCGGCCTCGCGGCGGCCGGTCTTGTAGCGGGCCGCCTCCAGCCGGGTCGTGTACGGCTTGGAGTCGACGAAGCCCAGGACGTCCTGGGTCTGGACGTCGAGGCCGTGTTCCTCGAACGCGCCCTGGTCGAGGAGCTGGCGGAGCCGTTCGGTCGCCGACAGCCGGAAGTGGTGCTTGCAGTCCGAGCAGACCCGCAGGTTCCGTTCCAGTCGCCGCAGGTAGAGGAAGCTGTCACAGGACGGGCATTTGATCCACTGGATGCCGTCCGGGACCCGCAGCCCCGAGACCGGGGCGGTGGTGGTGGTCGTCATGTCAGAGCCTTTCCAGCGGCCGGTCGGCGAGGAGTGAGTCCGTGTGGCCCCTGCGGTGCTCCAGTCGCCGTTCGGCCAGACGTAGGTCGAGCGCGGCCCGGTCGGGCACCGGAGCGGAGCCCTCCCCGAAGAGCTGGGCGCTGACGTAGGCGAGCAGGTCCGTCGTGAGCTGTCTGCGGTCCAGCGCGGACGCCGCGATCGCCAGGTCGAGGGCGGGACGCCAGCGTTCGCGCCGCAGCTCGACCTCGATCATCGCGTGGTAGATGTAGCCGCCGTGACCCAGCTCGGTGTCGATCTCCAGCAGCCGCCGGTAGGACCGCAGCGCCTCCTCGCCGTTGCCGAGCAGCAGGTGCAGTTCGGCGAGGTCGTGGACGGCCAGGACGTCCAGCGGCGCCCGCCAGACGAGCTGCTGGGCCGCCTTGAGCGCGGCTTGGGGGCGGCCTTCGATCCGGTTGATCTCGATCAGGCTGCGCAGGGCCTGCTCGTCGTCGACGGCCAGCTCGGCCGACCGCCACAGTTGCAGGGTCGCCTCTTCGACGGCCCCGTCCAGGTAGGCGACGTGTCCCAGGTTGACGCGTGCCTGGACGTCGTCGGGGTCGAGGCGCAGGGCCGTCCGGAGGGCCTGTTCGGCTCCGGGCAGGTCCGCTTCGTTCAGCAGGGCCAGCCCGTAGTCGCGCCAGGTGCCGGCGTCCTCGGGCCGTAGTTCCGACAGCTCCCGCAGGAGCGTCACCGCCTCTTCCAGTCCGAGCTCGAGGGCGGACCGGCCCGCGATCGCCAGGAGACCGGGATCGTGCGGGTTTCCGGCCAACGCCTCTCTCGCGATCGCATAGTCGTGCATTTGCGTTTCCACGCCACCTCCACGTTCGCGGCGGTATCCATCTCGAGAACACTAAAGTTCAAACGATTTCCCACCAAGAGAGAACGCACCGTTCAACTGAAAACGCCACTCGGTTGAACGGGCTTCGGGCTTGCGCCGTCCCGCGCCTCTGTGAGCATCTTGATCCGACACGAAACCCCTGCTCCGGAGGTGCTTCAACATGGGTGCGGAAATTTACAAAGGCCGTTGGGCCGCCCATACCGACGAGCCTTTCGTCGTGTTTATGATCGGTATGAGGATCAACCGCTTCACTTCCATCCGGAAGTGGACGCACGGTGCCTACGCCTTCGTCCGGATGTTCCTCGACCTGCGGAAGAATCCGGAAAAGGGATTCCTGGGCGGACAGCAGATCATGTACTTCCGCGGCCTCGGCATGATTCAGTACTGGCGGTCGTTCGAGGACCTCGAGCGGTACGCCCGCGACGGCCTCGACCGGCATATCCCGGCCTGGCGGAAGTACAACCAGACGGTCGGCGCGGACGGCAAGTTCGGCATCTGGCACGAGTCCTACCTGGTCGAGCCGGCCAAGTTCGAGGCGATCTACGACAACATGCCGCAGTTCGGTCTCTCGACCGTCCTCGACCACTCCCCCGCTCTCGGCCGCCGTGAGACCGCCCGCCGCCGTCTGGGCGGCCAGTCCGAGCCGGGCGTCGCCAGCCCCGCGCAGCCCCAGCACTGACTCCCACCCCGAAATCCCCCTCCGCCCGGCGCCGGGCGGAGGGGGATTTTTCGTGGTTCAGGTGAGGTCTTCGAGGAGGCCGGTGAGGCCGAGGTCCTTGGCGTCGGTCAGGGCTTCGGCCGTCAGGGAGGCTGCGCGGTCGAGGTCGCCGGGGCGGGCGCGCAGGTGGAGCATGTCGGCCCAGGAGCGGCGGGTGTGGGCGGCCCAGCCGGGGGCCGAGACGAGGGTGGAGTGTTCGATGGCGGCGGTGAAGTGGCGTTCGGCCTCGTCGTACCGGCCGATGGCGGTGGCCAGGTCGGCCAGGACGCGGTCGATGGGGCCGAAGGAGCCGGCGCCCGTCGAGGCGGTGCGGCCGCTGTAGGGCAGGAGCAGGCCGTAGAGGCGGGCCGCCGCGTCGTCCGCCGACAGGCCCCGGGCGACGGCGGCCAGATGCTTGAGGGTCTCGAACCAGAGTTCGTCGCGGGGGACGGCCGCGAACCCGTCCGCCGCCAGGCCGTCCAGCAGGGGGCGGGCGAGGTCGGCGCGGC